>NZ_JBJQLJ010000061.1:0-5203 GCF_046486385.1 Escherichia sp. WS33
GGCTTGCACGCCCTGCGGCACGTACAGCTTGGTTTCGCCGAGGTCGCGGATGCGCGGCGCGAAGCGGAAGCCTAGCAGGTGCATCAGGGCAAAGACGTGATCGGTGAAGCCGGCCGTGTCGGTGTAGGGGTCTGACGCTCAGTGGAACGAAAACTCACGTTAAGCAACGTTTTCTGCCTCTGACGCCTCTTTTAATGGTCTCAGATGTCCTTTGGTCACCAGTTCTGCCAGCGTGAAGGAATAATGGCCGAGCATATTGATATGTCCGTGGCAAAGCGGGGAGAGGCGTGCGATATCTTCATCATTCAGTGTTTCACCCTGCGCCCGGAGATGATCCAGGGCTGCCTGCATATAAATAGTGTTCCATAACACGACGGCGTTAGTGACCAGCCCCAGTGTGCCCAGTTGATCTTCCTGACCGTCGGTATATCGTTTTCTTATCTCACCTTTTTGACCGTGACAGATGGCTCTGGCAACGGCATGGCGACTTTCTCCCCGATTAAGCTGGGTCAGAATGCGCCGGCGGTAATCTTCATCATCAATATAATTAAGCAGATACAGCGTTTTGTTGATGCGCCCCACTTCAATGATTGCCTGAGTCAGTCCGGAAGGACGTTCACTTTTCAGCAATGAACGGACCAGCACTGAAACCTGTACTTTGCCCAGCTTCAGGGAGCCAGCGGTCCGGATCATTTCGTCCCACTGAAGGACTATTTTTCGGGGATCTGATTGCCCTCTGGCAATATCATTCAGCACGCCATAGTCGGCATCATGGTCCATTCGCCAGAAAACCGAAGCACCGGCATCAGCCAGGCGTGGAGAAAACTGGTATCCCAGCAGCCAGAAAAGGCCAAAGACAAGTTCGCTGGCACCTGCTGTATCGGTCATAATTTCGGTTGGATTCAGCCCGGTCTCCTGTTCCAGAAGACCTTCCAGCACAAAGATAGAGTCCCTCAGCGTCCCCGGTATAACGATGCCATGAAAGCCGGAATACTGATCGGACACAAAGTTGTACCAGGTGATCCCTCTGTTATTACCAAAGTATTTGCGGTTCGGTCCGGCATTGATTGTTCTGACTGGCGTAACAAAGCGCATTCCATCTGCAGATGCCACTTCTCCTCCACCCCATATCTGTGCCAGTGGCAGCGTTGCCTGAAAATCAACCAGTCTGGCATTAGCGCTGGTGATAGTTTCAGCCCGCAGATAGTTCGCTTTTGTCCAGTTCAGCCGGTGTCGGGTCAGTGCAGGAACATTTGATCTGATCAGTGGTTCCAGACCGATATTGCAGGCTTCAGCCATCAGCACGGCGCTGATGCTGACGGGCAGATCATCAACTCTGGCACTGGCTTCACTAGCATGGAAAAACTCATCAGCAAATCCGGTATGGGCGTTAATTTCGAGCAGCAACTCCGTTAAATCCACCGGAGGGAGTAGATCACTGATCATTTTGCTCAGTCGTTTCAGACTGTCCGGCTCATCAAGACTGGCGAGGGGAGAAATTGTCAACCGGGGCTTCGGGCCAGAAACATCGAGTTCGACAGCCTCATTTTCGCAAAGACGTGCAGCAACCTGTCTGTAACGACTATCAAGCTGATGACCCAGAGATTTTATTGCTTCCTGCGGGTCTGTCGGGTGCCCCAAAGAACGATAAACCTTAATCCGGTTTGCCTGCCAGTCAGCACCCTGTAGTAATCTTGCACGAGGATCTCCCCACCGGTTACTGCCGGTAACGTAGACATCCCTCCGCCTCAGACTATCCTGCAGTTTACTGAGAAAGCAGAGCGTGTATCCCCTGCGGGTGATATGTTTTTCCTTGTTAATCACCAGCCGTTTCCATGACCGACTGATAATTTCCGTTGGTGCGTCGTCAAAAAACTGCCGCCGTGAGCTGAACTCCCGGCTGAGGTAGTCACAGGCATTCAGAGTGGTAACCCCGGCAGGTGCGGATGAAAATTTAACGGTATTCAGCAGATGGGGCAGGAAACGACGAACGCGCCCGTACTGCTCCACCATTTCTTCATGAAAATTATCGTCTGAGGGCCGGGCAATTTCACGGACAAGCGTGATGATTTCAGCCAGCTTTTGCCTTGGGATGTAGCTGAACACCTCAGCACGAATCGATTCGTCCGGTGTTTCTTCTTTCAGCAGGTACGAACATGCGCTGGCGAGCGCCAATGCAGATTTATCCAGATCCTTCAGCGAGCGGAGCCGTTTTTTCTGCCCAATCTTTCTGGCGTCACGGATGATAACGGCCAGCATGGCGTCCAGAACGTCCAATGCATCATCCAGCGCCAGCGTTTCCCATGCAAGGACAAAGGCAACCAGAACCGCCATCCTTTTCTGCGGTGACATCCTGGCAATATTGAACACCGAAGTCATACCAGCATAACGTGCGAGATTTTTCAGGCGCACAGCCGGGAGTGTACTCAGGTTTTCAGCATGCAGGCCAAAATCGTTCAGAGTTTTCCAGCGTTCAATTGCTTCATTAAACGCCGGACCACTGATGGTCACAGGGCCCTTTTTCAGTGATTCCAGTAAAGACAGGCGGCTGCAATCAGTTGGCCCCAGCAGCATCTCCAGCTGTGAACGCTGTTCGGCTGACGGTATCAGTGCCAGTTTGTTCCACAGGCGCAACGTCGCCTTTTCCCTTACCTCTGAAATCAACCGGGTCAGCGTAGTGGCTCCGGGGAGAATAATACGATGTTGCATAAGCCACCCTGTCGCCAGATCGAAAAGCAGGCCAGGACGTTCGTTGCTTATCCAGCTCCGGGTATATAAAAGACGGGTAAGGCGAAATGTCCAGGGCCAGGCAAATTCACGATACTGATAGTGCTGACGTATCAGCGCTGCATGCTCACGGCGGGTATTTTCCCTCTGACCGTATTCTGCAAGAACGGTGATATCACGAATCCCGAGCTGTCTGGCGGTAAAATGCCGGACGCCGGAAGGAATATGATTCATATCGGTGAGGAAGGTGCCCAGAAAACGGACACATCCAATTTGCAGGGCAATGCCCAGACGGTTGTGATCACCTCTGCTTTTTCCGATAAATTCCTTGTCTGCTTCATCAAGGTGAAAATATCGTGCCAGCTGAAGCTCATCCGGTTCACCGGTGAATCTGCCATAGCTTTCAGTCTGCTCAGTGGTCAGAAAGTCAACGGGCATATCGGCCTCCCTGCCTGACGGGCATTTAGTAACATTTTTCCAACCGTACGAAATGTTATAAATTATCGGACATCGTAAAACTGTTACATTAATATGTCTATTAAATCGTAAATTTGTAATAATAGACATGAGTTGTCCGATATTCGATTTAAGGTACATTTTTATGCGACTTTTTGGTTACGCTCGGGTCTCAACCAGTCAGCAGTCTCTTGATCTTCAGGTCAGAGCACTCAAAGACGCAGGTGTGAAAGCAAACCGTATATTTACCGATAAGGCATCCGGCAGTTCAACAGATCGGGAAGGGCTGGATTTGCTGAGGATGAAGGTGGAGGAAGGTGATGTCATTCTGGTTAAGAAGCTCGACCGTCTTGGCCGCGACACTGCCGATATGATCCAACTGATAAAGGAATTTGACGCTCAGGGCGTGGCAGTCCGGTTCATTGATGACGGGATCAGTACCGACGGTGATATGGGGCAAATGGTGGTCACCATCCTGTCGGCTGTGGCACAGGCTGAACGCCGGAGGATCCTAGAGCGCACGAATGAGGGCCGACAGGAAGCAAAGCTGAAAGGAATCAAATTTGGCCGCAGGCGTACCGTGGACAGGAACGTCGTGCTGACGCTTCATCAGAAGGGCACTGGTGCAACGGAAATTGCTCATCAGCTCAGTATTGCCCGCTCCACGGTTTATAAAATTCTTGAAGACGAAAGGGCCTCGTGATACGCCTATTTTTATAGGTTAATGTCATGATAATAATGGTTTCTTAGACGTCAGGTGGCACTTTTCGGGGAAATGTGCGCGGAACCCCTATTTGTTTATTTTTCTAAATACATTCAAATATGTATCCGCTCATGAGACAATAACCCTGATAAATGCTTCAATAATATTGAAAAAGGAAGAGTATGAGTATTCAACATTTCCGTGTCGCCCTTATTCCCTTTTTTGCGGCATTTTGCCTTCCTGTTTTTGCTCACCCAGAAACGCTGGTGAAAGTAAAAGATGCTGAAGATCAGTTGGGTGCACGAGTGGGTTACATCGAACTGGATCTCAACAGCGGTAAGATCCTTGAGAGTTTTCGCCCCGAAGAACGTTTTCCAATGATGAGCACTTTTAAAGTTCTGCTATGTGGTGCGGTATTATCCCGTGTTGACGCCGGGCAAGAGCAACTCGGTCGCCGCATACACTATTCTCAGAATGACTTGGTTGAGTACTCACCAGTCACAGAAAAGCATCTTACGGATGGCATGACAGTAAGAGAATTATGCAGTGCTGCCATAACCATGAGTGATAACACTGCGGCCAACTTACTTCTGACAACGATCGGAGGACCGAAGGAGCTAACCGCTTTTTTGCACAACATGGGGGATCATGTAACTCGCCTTGATCGTTGGGAACCGGAGCTGAATGAAGCCATACCAAACGACGAGCGTGACACCACGACGCCTGCAGCAATGGCAACAACGTTGCGCAAACTATTAACTGGCGAACTACTTACTCTAGCTTCCCGGCAACAATTAATAGACTGGATGGAGGCGGATAAAGTTGCAGGACCACTTCTGCGCTCGGCCCTTCCGGCTGGCTGGTTTATTGCTGATAAATCTGGAGCCGGTGAGCGTGGGTCTCGCGGTATCATTGCAGCACTGGGGCCAGATGGTAAGCCCTCCCGTATCGTAGTTATCTACACGACGGGGAGTCAGGCAACTATGGATGAACGAAATAGACAGATCGCTGAGATAGGTGCCTCACTGATTAAGCATTGGTAACTGTCAGACCAAGTTTACTCATATATACTTTAGATTGATTTAAAACTTCATTTTTAATTTAAAAGGATCTAGGTGAAGATCCTTTTTGATAATCTCATGACCAAAATCCCTTAACGTGAGTTTTCGTTCCACTGAGCGTCAGACCCCGTATGCAGCTTTGCTGTTACGACGGGAGGAGAGATAAAAATCGACAGTGCGGCCCCGGCTGTCGACGGCCCGGTACAGATACGCCCAGCGGCCATTGACCTTCACGTAGGTTTCATCCATGTGCCAC
>NZ_JBJQLJ010000062.1:0-4664 GCF_046486385.1 Escherichia sp. WS33
TGCTTTTGCCGTTACGCACCACCCCGTCAGTAGCTGAACAGGAGGGACAGCTGATAGAAACAGAAGCCACTGGAGCACCTCAAAAACACCATCATACACTAAATCAGTAAGTTGGCAGCATCACCGATCCCTTCATTTAGTGACTGCCCCTGGGTTTTTCATGCTCTCCTGCGTCCTAGAGAACTTGCCAATAACCTACATTATTTTTGCTTTGCCATTACCAATCGTCCTGAACAAGTTCATTTTAAAGCCAAAGCGCTGCCCAACTTTTATCCTCAATACCACATCGTCAGCATGAAATAACCTAATCCCTGTGTTGGGATCTTATAATCGCTAATGATAATTATTTACATTTTATAGCTTCTGCTATAAAACATAGTAGTTGCTATGTTTATTCTAATTTTGCTCACTATAGGTACTAAATCATGCTCTCAATAAAAAAAGTAACCATGCTCTTGGGGTGCCTAGTCCTCACCTGCTCGATAGCATTTCAGGCGAGTGCAGCTGAAAAATTCAAGGTCATTACAACTTTTACCATCATCGCAGATATGGCCAAAAACGTGGCTGGAGATGCTGCAGAAGTCTCATCCATAACCAAGCCTGGTGCAGAAATTCATGAGTATCAGCCTACCCCTGGCGATATTAAACGTGCGCAGGGGGCACAACTGATTCTCGCCAATGGTATGAATCTGGAATTGTGGTTCCAACGCTTTTACCAGCATCTCAATGGGGTTCCAGAAGTAATTGTCTCTTCGGGTGTGACGCCAGTAGGGATCACCGAAGGGCCCTATGAGGGCAAACCTAACCCCCATGCCTGGATGTCGCCAGATAATGCTCTGATTTACGTCGATAATATTCGTGATGCGTTTATAAAATACGATCCGGCAAATGCACAAACCTACCAACGTAATGCCGATACTTATAAAGCCAAGATTACCCAAACCCTTGCCCCCCTGCGTAAGCAGATTGCGGAACTCCCTGAGAATCAGCGATGGATGGTCACCAGTGAAGGGGCTTTTTCTTATCTCGCACGCGATTTGGGGCTAAAAGAGCTTTATCTGTGGCCGATTAATGCCGATCAACAAGGAACACCGCAGCAGGTACGTAAGGTTGTTGATATAGTTAAGAAAAATCATATCCCGGCAGTCTTTAGCGAGAGTACGATTTCCGATAAACCAGCGCGTCAGGTTGCGCGTGAAACCGGCGCGCACTACGGTGGTGTGCTCTATGTCGATTCCCTGAGCACAGAAAACGGCCCGGTACCTACGTATATCGACCTTCTGAAGGTTACTACCAGTACGCTGGTACAGGGAATTAAAGCCGGAAAAAGGGAGAAATAATGATGCAATCTGCAGGCATTGTCGTTAATGATGTTACTGTCACCTGGCGTAACGGGCACACAGCACTGCGCGATGCATCCTTCACAGTACCAGGCGGATCTATTGCCGCTCTGGTTGGGGTAAACGGTTCCGGAAAATCGACGTTGTTTAAAGCGATTATGGGATTTGTGCGTCTGACCAGCGGGAAGATATCTGTTCTGGGTATTCCCACACGACAGGCGCTACAGAAAAACCTGGTTGCCTACGTCCCTCAGTCAGAAGAGGTTGACTGGTCATTTCCTGTACTGGTGGAAGATGTGGTGATGATGGGCCGCTATGGGCATATGGGTATGTTGCGTATCGCCAAAAAGAGGGATCGTCAGATTGTCACCGATGCGCTGGAACGTGTCGATATGGTGGATTTTCGCCATCGACAAATCGGCGAGCTTTCCGGTGGACAAAAGAAACGCGTCTTTCTGGCGAGAGCGATTGCACAGCAGGGTGATGTGATCCTGCTGGATGAACCTTTTACCGGCGTTGATGTGAAAACCGAAGCGAAAATCATCAGCCTGTTGAGGGAGTTACGCGCGGAAGGCAAAACGATGCTTGTCTCAACGCACAATCTCGGATCCGTCACGACATTTTGCGATTATACGGTCATGGTCAAAGGCACCGTCCTGGCAAGCGGGCCGACAGACACCACTTTTACAGCCGAGAACCTGGAGCTGGCTTTTAGCGGCGTACTGCGCCATGTCACACTTAACGGCTCGGAAGAAAGCATTATTACTGACGATGAACGCCCTTTTGTGGCACATCGACCGTCAGCGGTGCAGAGGGAAGAAAGATGAACGCGCTACTGGAACCCTTCAGCTATGAATATATGCTCAATGCGATGTGGGTCTCGGCGATGGTCGGCGGTCTCTGCGCTTTCCTGTCATGCTATCTGATGCTAAAAGGCTGGTCGCTGATTGGCGATGCGCTGTCGCACTCTATTGTCCCGGGTGTTGCGGGGGCATATATGCTGGGGCTTCCGTTTTCTCTGGGAGCCTTCTTTTCCGGCGGACTGGCAGCGGGCAGCATGCTGTTTCTTAACCAACTCACTCGCTTAAAAGAAGATGCCATCATCGGCCTGATCTTCTCGTCCTTTTTTGGCCTGGGGCTGTTTATGGTGTCATTGAACCCGACATCCGTGAACATTCAGACCATCGTCCTGGGCAATATTCTGGCAATCGATCCGGCGGATATCCTGCAACTCACTATCATTGGCATTCTCTCGATCATCGTGCTTTTTTTCAAATGGAAAGATCTTATGGTGACCTTTTTCGACGAGAATCACGCCCGTGCTATTGGATTGCATCCGGGCAGATTAAAAATCCTCTTCTTCACCCTGCTGTCGGTTTCGACCGTTGCGGCGCTGCAAACGGTTGGTGCCTTTCTGGTGATCTGTCTGGTGGTGACTCCCGGTGCAACAGCATGGTTGTTAACCGATCGTTTTCCCCGCCTGCTCATGATTGCTGTAACTATTGGCAGTGTGACCAGTTTCCTCGGCGCGTGGGTCAGTTACTTTCTGGACGGCGCGACAGGTGGAATCATCGTGGTGGCGCAGACACTGCTGTTTCTTTTAGCATTTGTCTTTGCGCCCACCCATGGGCTTTTGGCAAATCGTCGGCGTGCGCATAAAGCGCTGGAGGATCGCTCATGATGGCATTATTACTGGAGCCACTGCAGTTCACCTTTATGAGTCACGCACTGCTGATTTCACTGGTAGTTTCCATACCCTGTGCGCTGCTGTCGGTCTTTCTGGTCCTGAAAAGTTGGGCACTGATGGGTGACGCGATGAGTCATGCGGTTTTTCCTGGCATCGTGCTTGCCTGGATTCTGGGGTTACCTCTGGCTACAGGGGCATTCGTCGCCGGAGTATTCTGTGCGGTGGCGACGGGATACCTGAAAGACAACAGCCGAATCAAGCAAGATACAGTGATGGGGATTGTTTTTTCTGGCATGTTTGCCGCAGGTCTGATCTTGTATATTGCAGTCAAACCAGACGTACATCTTGATCATATTCTTTTCGGCGACATGCTCGGGATAACCATCGGCGATATAATCCAGACGGTGATTATTGCCGGACTGGTTACACTTGTTATTAGCGTAAAATGGCGGGATTTTTTGCTGTTCAGCTTTGATTATCAACAGGCGCAGGCAAGCGGTTTGCATACGAGATGGCTGCATTATGGGCTGCTGTGCATGGTCTCCCTGACCATTGTGGCGACGCTGAAAGCGGTAGGTATCATTCTCTCTATTTCTCTTCTCATTGCGCCTGGTGCCATTGCGGTACTCCTGACACAACGCTTTCATATTGCGCTCCTGCTGGCAACTGGCATATCGATATTGGTCTCAATGACTGGTGTCTGGCTGTCCTTTTTTATCGACAGCGCGTCAGCTCCGACAATTGTTGTCTTATTCGCGGTCATGTTCATCATGACGTTTACCGTTACCAGCATCAACGCACGCACAAAGGAAAATGCCGAACCACGGGATTTGTTATCATCCGATTAGCAGAACACTCGGCCAGCAACATCCGCTTATTGGCGATGCGCTTGAACGAATAATGCACAGACTTATGATTCTGATAAGTTTTGTTGCCAGAGAGTTGCTGCGGACTGGATAGCAAGTAATGTCGATTCTCAGGGGTAGCAAACAGCGCAGTAAAATGAGGGAAGTAGTGGCAAAACATAGAGAAAATTGGGGGGCGAGGGCCAGTGATGTAAAAAACCACGCTAAGAGTTTAATTAATTGTTTGTATTGAAGTTTAATGATCTTAACTCACCCTTAAGAATATCTTCCGGTAACGAAGACGTATAATGCCCCAGCATATTTATATGGCTATGTATCAGCAGCGATAATCTTGCCGGATGCTACTCCTCAGGAGTTTCTCCCGATTTGCGAAGATGTGACAACGCCTCCTGCATGTAAAGTGTGTTTCACAGCACAACCGCATTGGTCACCAGCCCCAGAGCACCTAGTTGATCTTCCTGCCCTTAACGGTAGCTGAAGATGACTGGGCTGGATGGAAAATCCTGCATGGTGCATTGGGAGAGCAGATAGAATTGGTTGGCGACGATCTGTTTGTGACCAACGTAAAGTATATTCAGCGCGGCATTGACGAAAACCTTGCAATCCTTTGTGTATCATTAAAATCTTTGTAGTAATCAGATTCCTGGTGATGCTGCCAACTTACTGATTTAGTGTATGATGGTGTTTTTGAGGTGCTCCAGTGGCTTCTGTTTCTATCAGCTGTCCCTCCTGTTCAGCTACTGACGGAGTGGTGCGTAACGGCAAAAGCAC
>NZ_JBJQLJ010000063.1:0-4646 GCF_046486385.1 Escherichia sp. WS33
TCGGGCCGTCAGTCGCAGCAACTACCAGGATCGCGCCGTCCATCTGAGCAGCACCGGTGATCATGTTTTTAACATAGTCGGCGTGCCCCGGGCAGTCTACGTGTGCGTAGTGACGGGTCGGGGTGTCGTATTCAACGTGAGAAGTGTTGATGGTGATACCACGAGCTTTTTCTTCCGGCGCGTTATCGATCTGGTCGAATGCGCGAGCAGCACCGCCGTAGGTTTTAGCCAGTACGGTAGTGATTGCAGCGGTCAGCGTTGTTTTACCATGGTCAACGTGGCCGATAGTACCGACGTTAACGTGCGGTTTTGTACGTTCAAACTTTTCTTTAGACATCGATTGTCCCTCTAAGACACGGATAAATCGGTGATATCACCACATCAACCAGGCAACATGCCCGACTTGTTGAATGCAATAAACAGAAGGAAAAAACAGGGAGGAGAAAAGAAGTGGTGCTGATAGGCAGATTCGAACTGCCGACCTCACCCTTACCAAGGGTGCGCTCTACCAACTGAGCTATATCAGCACATCTTGGAGCGGGCAGCGGGAATCGAACCCGCATCATCAGCTTGGAAGGCTGAGGTAATAGCCATTATACGATGCCCGCATCCTGGAACTCGGCTACCTGATTTTCATTCTGCACTGAATATCGAGAGAAGCTCTCTTTATTCGAGCCGGTAAGCGAACTTATCGTCTCGGGCTACGCCATCGCGTGGCCGAAATTGGTGGTGGGGGAAGGATTCGAACCTTCGAAGTCTGTGACGGCAGATTTACAGTCTGCTCCCTTTGGCCGCTCGGGAACCCCACCGGACTTGATGGTGCCGACTACCGGAATCGAACTGGTGACCTACTGATTACAAGTCAGTTGCTCTACCTACTGAGCTAAGTCGGCATCAAGTAGCGCGCATTCTATGGAGACATGCGAGTTCATGCAACTAAAAAATTGCATAATTTGTTTTATTGGTCACATTTTATGCGACACGATGAAGAAACAGCCGAACGGAGGGCAGATTAGCACACTTTTTCAACATCATTGTGCTCAACAATGCGCTCCTGCTAAACCATAATTCTTTTTATCAGATGGAATATCTGTCACATTGCTTTTCAACGATAGCTTCCTGGCAGAGATTTTTTCTTATTATTCCTCCCCATCTGGTGTTACCCTCCTGCCCATTAACCCATTCAACAGAACTGTGACGCGCCATGGCAAATATCGCTTTGCCGATAGAGCTATGACCGCCAGAAACATGCTTATGAGTATAAAAGAGCAAACGTTAATGACGCCTTACCTACAGTTTGACCGCAACCAGTGGGCAGCTCTGCGTGATTCCGTACCTATGACGTTATCGGAAGATGAGATCGCCCGTCTCAAAGGTATTAATGAAGATCTCTCGTTAGAAGAAGTTGCCGAGATCTATTTACCTTTGTCACGTTTGCTGAACTTCTATATAAGCTCGAATCTGCGCCGTCAGGCAGTTCTGGAACAGTTTCTTGGTACCAACGGGCAACGCATTCCTTACATTATCAGTATTGCTGGCAGTGTCGCGGTGGGGAAAAGTACAACCGCCCGTGTATTGCAGGCGCTATTAAGCCGTTGGCCGGAACATCGTCGTGTTGAACTGATCACTACAGATGGCTTCCTTCACCCTAATCAGGTTCTGAAAGAACGTGGTCTGATGAAGAAGAAAGGCTTCCCGGAATCGTATGATATGCATCGCCTGGTGAAGTTTGTTTCCGATCTCAAATCCGGCGTGCCAAACGTTACAGCACCTGTTTACTCACATCTTATTTATGATGTGATCCCGGATGGAGATAAAACGGTTGTTCAGCCTGATATTTTAATTCTTGAAGGGTTAAATGTCTTACAGAGCGGGATGGATTATCCACACGATCCACATCATGTATTTGTTTCTGATTTTGTCGATTTTTCGATATATGTTGATGCACCGGAAGACTTACTTCAGACATGGTATATCAACCGTTTTCTGAAATTCCGCGAAGGGGCTTTTACCGACCCGGATTCCTATTTTCATAACTACGCGAAATTAACTAAAGAAGAAGCGATTAAGACTGCCATGACATTGTGGAAAGAGATCAACTGGCTGAACTTAAAGCAAAATATTCTACCTACTCGTGAGCGCGCCAGTTTAATCCTGACGAAAAGTGCAAATCATGCGGTAGAAGAGGTCAGACTACGCAAATAATTTGCAGGGGAGCGAATACTCCCCTTTCTTATTTTTCTGCACTACGCAGGGATATTTCACCGCCCATCCAGGGTTTTATTATTCCATCCTGCTCAAGTAATAAAGCCCCCTGTTTGTCTATTCCGCGTGAAATGCCAAATATTTCTTTATCACCAATGATAAGTTTCACTGGGCGATTAATAAAATTATCCAGCTTTTCCCAGCGCGACAGATAAGGTGCCAATCCTTCTTGTTCGAAGAGTTCCAACGCAGCACGTAATTCACGTATTAGCATGGCCGCCAACGTATTACGATCGAGATTGATCCCCGCTTCCTGCAGCGTGATCCACCCCTGATTAACGACACTCTCTTCAACACGGCGCATTGCCATGTTGATCCCGGCTCCAATGACTATTTGCGCCGCATCGCCAGTTTTGCCAGTCAGCTCCACAAGAATGCCTGCCAGCTTGCGATCCTGCAGATAGAGGTCATTAGGCCATTTGACACGAACTTTATCTGCTCCCAGCTTGCGTAATACTTCCGCCATCACGATACCGATAACCAGACTTAAACCAATCGCCGCCGCCGGGCCTTGTTCCAGACGCCAGAACATCGACAAATATAAGTTTGCGCCAAAAGGCGAAAACCATTTCCGCCCCCGGCGACCACGGCCAGCCTGCTGGTATTCTGCAACACAGGCATCGCCCGATTTAAGCTCTCCGATACGATCAAGAAGGTACTGATTCGTGGAGTCAATAACTGGCAGCACGGCTACACTACCGCCATCCAGCTGACCCAATATCTGTTCAGCATTAAGTAACTGGATGGGCTCAGGCAGGCTGTATCCTTTACCCGGAACGGTAAAGACATCAACGCCCCAGTCACGCAGTGTCTGAATGTGTTTATTAATAGCCGCCCGGCTCATTCCCAGCGTTTCACCCAACTGCTCGCCAGAGTGAAATTCACCGTTCGCTAACAGGGCAATCAATTTCAGTGGCACGGTGTTATCCTTCATGAAATTGTCTCCACTGCGCTCACTTCACCTGATGCACCAATAAAGCGGACTTCAGGCTCAAGCCAGACATTAAATTTTTCACCCACTTTTTGTCTTACATGGTGTGCCAGTTGCACCACATCTTCGCTTTTTGCATTGTCTTCATTAATGAGAACTAACGCCTGTTGACGGTGCACCGCAGCCCCACCCATTTGCATCCCTTTTAGCTGGCACTGATCAATAAGCCAACCTGCTGCCAGTTTTACTGAACCACCCGCCTGGGGGTAATTTGGTGCTGTTGGAAATTGCGCCAGTAATGCTTTAGCCGTTTCGGCAGATACAACAGGGTTTTTGAAGAAACTACCGGCATTGCCATTCACTTTTGGATCAGGGAGTTTGGTGGTGCGCATATGACACACCGCATTAAATACTTGCTGTGGCGTTACTGTTGTAGGATCCAGACGAGTTAAGTCACCATACGTTAGTACAGGTTGCCACTCTTTTGGCAGACGCAGACCTACGGCTAAAATGGCGAAGCGATCCTGGTATTCATGTTTAAAAATACTGTCGCGATAGCCAAAACGGCACTCTTTGGCAGTTAAGCGCACTTGCTTGCCTGTCGCCAGTTCAACACAATCAACATAAGCGCAAACTCGCTGTAATTCTACGCCATAAGCACCAATATTCTGGATAGGTGATGAGCCGACACAACCAGGAATTAATGCCAGATTTTCCAGACCAGGCATACCTTCCTGCAAAGTGTATTTTACCAGGCGATGCCAGTTTTCTCCGGCTCCTACATGTAAATACCACGCATCAGGTTCATCATGAATTTCGATACCTTTGATCCGGTTGATGATCACCGTGCCGCGATAGTCTTCCAGAAAAAGTACATTACTTCCTTCACCCAGAATAAGAACGGGTTGTCCTTCTGCGGTTGCATACTGCCAGGCATTGAGTAATTGTTGTTCGTCTTCGGCACATACAATGTGCTGAGCATTATGATCAATGCCAAATGTGTTCCAGGGTTTTAAGGAGTGGTTCATAGCTGCTTTCCTGATGCAAAAACGAGGCTAGTTTACCGTATCTGTGGGGGGATGGCTTGTAGATATGACGACAGGAAGAGTTTGTAGAAACGCAAAAAGGCCATCCGTCAGGATGGCCTTCTGCTTAATTTGATGCCTGGCAGTTTATGGCGGGCGTCCTGCCCGCCACCCTCCGGGCCGTTGCTTCGCAACGTTCAAATCCGCTCCCGGCGGATTTGTCCTACTCAGGAGAGCGTTCACCGACAAACAACAGATAAAACGAAAGGCCCAGTCTTTCGACTGAGCCTTTCGTTTTATTTGATGCCTGGCAGTTCCCTACTCTCGCATGGGGAGACCCCACACTACCATCGGCGCTACGGCGTTTCACTTCTGAGTTCGGCATGGGGTCAGGTGGGACCACCGCGCTACGGCCGCCAGGCAAA
>NZ_JBJQLJ010000064.1:0-4180 GCF_046486385.1 Escherichia sp. WS33
TGAGGCAGCACCTGGCACGGCTGGGACGGAAGTCGCTGTCGTTCTCAAAATCGGTGGAGCTGCATGACAAAGTCATCGGGCATTATCTGAACATAAAACACTATCAATAAGTTGGAGTCATTACCGCCTTGACCATCAGATAGTTATTTTGGTGCTAGGGATACTGAGTGTGAACAGTTAGCGCGCGTCCTCGCCAGTTAGCTCGCTACGCTCGGTTACACGACGGCTACGAGTACTAGTGATAATTATTGACTGAGGTATGTGCTCTTCCTGTTTCCTTTTTTGATGTGTTGCTCTCATTTTAAACAACTTTGCGGTTTTTTGACTACTTTGCAATTTTGTTGTTGCTTTGCAATAAAATGCAAGATTAAATGAAAATATGCAAAGCAATGATTAAAGGATGTTCAGAATGAGACTCATGGAAACACTTAACCAGTGCATAAACGCTGGTCATGAAATGACGAAGGCTATCGCCATTGCACAGTTTAATGATGACAGCCCGGAAGCGAGGAAAATCACCCGACGCTGGAGAATAGGTGAAGCAGCGGATTTAGTTGGAGTATCTTCTCAGGCTATCAGGGATGCCGAGAAAGCAGGCCGGCTACCGCACCCGGATATGGAAATACGAGGACGGGTTGAGCAACGTGTTGGTTATACAATTGAACAAATTAATCATATGCGTGACGTGTTTGGTACGAGACTACGACGTGCTGAAGACGTATTTCCGCCGGTGATTGGAGTTGCTGCTCATAAAGGGGGCGTTTACAAAACCTCTGTTTCTGTTCATCTTGCTCAGGATCTGGCTCTGAAGGGATTACGTGTTCTGCTCGTGGAAGGTAACGACCCCCAGGGAACAGCATCGATGTATCACGGCTGGGTGCCAGATCTTCATATTCATGCAGAGGATACTCTCCTTCCCTTCTATCTTGGGGAAAAGGACGATGTCACTTATGCAATAAAGCCTACTTGCTGGCCTGGGCTTGACATTATTCCTTCCTGTTTGGCTCTGCACCGCATTGAAACTGAGCTAATGGGCAAATTTGATGAAGGTAAATTGCCCACCGATCCACACCTGATGCTCCGACTGGCCATTGAAACCGTCGCTCATGACTATGATGTCATTGTCATTGACAGCGCGCCTAACCTAGGTATCGGCACGATTAATGTTGTATGTGCTGCTGATGTGTTGATTGTCCCCACGCCTGCTGAGTTGTTCGACTACACTTCCGCTCTGCAGTTTTTCGATATGCTTCGTGATCTGCTCAAAAACGTAGATCTTAAAGGATTCGAGCCTGATGTACGTATTTTGCTTACCAAATACAGTAATAGTAATGGTTCTCAGTCCCCGTGGATGGAGGAGCAAATTCGGGACGCCTGGGGAAGCATGGTCCTAAAAAATGTTGTGCGTGAAACGGATGAAGTTGGTAAAGGTCAGATCCGGATGAGAACTGTTTTTGAACAGGCTATTGATCAACGCTCTTCAACAGGTGCCTGGAGAAATGCCCTTTCTATTTGGGAACCTGTCTGCAATGAAATTTTCGATCGTTTGATTAAACCACGCTGGGAGATTAGATAATGAAGCGTGCGCCTGTCATTCCAAAACATACGATTAAGACTCAACCGCTTGAAGATACTCCGTCATCGGCACCAGCTGCACCGATGGTGGATTCGTTAATTGCGCGCGTAGGAGCTATGGCTCGTGGCAATGCTATTACTTTGCCTGTATGTGGTAGGGACGTGAAATTTACCCTTGAGGTGCTCCGGGGAGATAGTGTTGAGAAGACCTCTCGGGTATGGTCAGGTAATGAACGTGACCAGGAACTGCTTACCGAAGACGCCCTGGATGATCTTATCCCTTCTTTTCTACTGACAGGTCAGCAGACACCAGCATTCGGTCGAAGAGTGTCTGGGGTCATAGAAATTGCCGATGGGAGCCGCCGTCGTAAAGCTGCTGCACTTACAGAAAGTGATTATCGAGTTCTGGTTGGTGAGCTGGATGATGAGCAGATGGCTGCATTGTCCAGATTGGGTAACGATTATAGGCCAACAAGTGCTTATGAACGTGGTCAGCGTTATGCAAGCCGATTGCAGAATGAATTTGCTGGAAATATTTCTGCGCTGGCTGATGCAGAAAATATTTCACGTAAGATTATTACCCGCTGTATCAACACAGCTAAACTGCCTAAATCAGTTGTTGCTCTTTTTTCTCATCCCGGTGAACTATCTGCCCGGTCAGGTGATGCACTTCAAAGAGCTTTTACAGATAAAGAAGAATTACTTAAGCAGCAGGCATCTAACCTTCACGAGCAGAAAAAAGCAGGAGTGATATTTGAAGCTGAAGAAGTCATCACTCTTTTAACGTCTGTGCTTAAAACGTCATCTGCCTCAAGAACTAGCTTAAGCTCACGACATCAGTTTGCTCCTGGAGCGACAGTGTTGTACAAGGGCGATAAAATGGTGTTAAACCTAGATAGATCTCGTATTCCAACTGAGTGTATAGAGAGAATTGAAGCCATTCTTAAGGAACTTGAAAAAGCGGCACTTTGATGCGGCACGTTTTAGTCTACATTTATCTGTCTTTACTTAATTTCCTTTAGCACAGGCTAGAAAACATAACTAACTGGCCTGAATATTATATCTGGGACCACGGTCCCAGTTGTATTGTCGGTCTGATAATCAGTCTGGGACCACGGTCCCACTCATATTGTCGGTCTGATAATCAGTCTGGGACCACGGTCCCACTCATATTGTCGGTCTGATTATCGGTCTGGGACCACGGGCCCACTCATATTGTTAGTCTGCTAATCAGTCTGGGACCGCGGTCCCACTCGTATTGTTGGTCTGCTAATCAGTCTGGGACCACGGTCCCACTCATATTGTCGGTCTGCTAATCAGTCTGGGACCACGGTCCCACTCATATTGTCGGTCTGCTAATCAGTCTGGGACCACGGTCCCACTCATATTGTTGGTCTGATTATCGGTCTGGGACCACGGTCCCACTCATATTGTTAGTCTGATAATCAGTCTGGGACCGCGGTCCCACTCGTATTGTTGGTCTGCTAATCAGTCTGGGACCACGGTCTCACTTGTATTGTCGATCTGATTATCAGCGTGAGACTACGATTCCATTAATGCCTGCCAGTGAGTGTGTGGAACATATCTTGGCCAGTGGCTTGGTCTGTGATGTGCTGCGTATACCGGGTGAACCGCCCCGCCGCTTGTTTGACCGCTATATTCTGCGGGAGTTTTCTTGGAGGCACGGGATGAAATCCGCAGCATGGCGGATGCCCTGGCAAAAATCCGGAAATGATGACGATGGCGGGGAAAATCCCCGCCTTTTTCCTGCCGGTCCCCGGACAGAGCACAAAGGAAGTCGCCGCCGGCTCCGCTTTACCCGGCCATGCGGAGCATGGCCTTGTGGGGGTTCAGTTATGTGGACGTCGAGTCGTGTGCGGGCTGTGCCGTGCCTCCATCTTAGCCGGGCTGGCGTTGATGCAAGCAACTGTCTTAATGGGAGGCGGTTATCTGAAAAAAGTACGGGATAATATTATGGAATCGCCCATCTCAAGCAAAAAACTGACTCGCTTCGATACTACGCTGACAGGCTGTTTTGAGCGAGATATCTCTCGTGTCGGGCATCGACATTTTAAATGATTCTAAATAATATGAGCAGGGTCAGTCTTATTAAAGATTAAAACACCGGATAACAAGTTTTATTGATTATGGATGAAGAGAAAACTCGTGCTGAAGTGGCACACATAGAATTTATTTCATATGGTACGTCTCGAATTTTTGATAGGCGTATGAGATCCTTAGACTGGAAGCGTAAGGTTGTCACCTTCCTTGGGGTCTTTGTTCCACTGATGATAGGTTGTGCAGTTTTATCATTCGGACTTGAAGCTCCATTTCTGCCGCTTTGCATCACAATTGCCGGTGTGGCAAGTATCATGCAATTGGGGTTCTCGCTGTGGTCTTTGGTTTCCGGATGGGATCGCTCATATAGTGATTGCATGGCTTCCGTTAAGGAAAATACAGCCATTTATAACCTAGCTGGGTGATGCTGCCAACTTACTGATTTAGTGTATGATGGTGTTTTTGAGGTGCTCCAGTGGCTTCTGTTTCTATCAGCTGTCCCTCCTGTTCAGCTACTGACGGAGTGGTGCGTAACGGCAAAAGCACC
>NZ_JBJQLJ010000065.1:0-4002 GCF_046486385.1 Escherichia sp. WS33
ACTTTGGGAGAAAGGCAGTCCGCTGCATAAATCTACGCAACAGGTTAGAACCCAAGGCCCGATACGGCATGCGGACTGCAGGCAGAGAAAACTGGCCGATTTTCTCTGCACTGGAGGGATAATACAAAGGCCCGGTAACGGAAGGTTCAACATTTTATGCCCAGGGCGGTATTGCCGCCGTGTTTGATGAAACTGACAGCATTGACTCGCATGTGGAAGACACATTGATTGCCGGGGCTGGTATTTGCGATCGCCATGCAGTTGAATTTGTCGCCAGCAATGCACGATCCTGTGTGCAATGGTTAATTGACCAAGGGGTTTTGTTTGATACCCACGTTCAACCGAATGGCGAAGAAAGCTACCATCTGACCCGTGAAGGTGGACATAGTCACCGTCGTATTCTTCATGCCGCCGACGCCACCGGTAGAGAAGTACAATCCACGCTGGTGAGCAAGGCGCAGAACCATCCGAATATTCGTGTGCTGGAGCGCAGCAACGCAGTTGATCTGATTGTTTCTGACAAAATTGGCCTCCCGGGCACGCGACGGGTTGTTGGCGCGTGGGTATGGAACCGAAATAAAGAAACGGTGGAAACCTGCCACGCAAAAGCAGTGGTACTGGCAACCGGCGGTGCGTCGAAGGTTTATCAGTACACCACCAATCCGGATATTTCTTCTGGCGATGGCATTGCTATGGCGTGGCGCGCAGGCTGTCGGGTTGCCAATCTCGAATTGAATCAGTTCCACCCTACCGCACTGTATCACCCACAGGCACGCAATTTCCTGTTAACGGAAGCACTGCGCGGCGAAGGCGCTTATCTCAAGCGCCCGGATGGCACGCGTTTTATGCCCGATTTTGATGAGCGCGGCGAACTGGCCCCGCGCGATATTGTCGCCCGCGCCATTGACCATGAAATGAAACGCCTCGGCGCAGATTGTATGTTCCTCGACATCAGCCATAAGCCCGCCGATTTTATTCGCCAGCATTTCCCGATGATTTATGAAAAATTGCTCGGGCTGGGGATTGATCTCACACAAGAACCGGTACCGATTGTGCCTGCTGCACATTATACCTGCGGTGGTGTAATGGTTGATGATCATGGGCGTACGGACGTCGAGGGCTTGTATGCCATTGGCGAGGTGAGTTATACCGGCTTACACGGCGCTAACCGCATGGCCTCGAATTCATTGCTGGAGTGTCTGGTCTATGGCTGGTCGGCGGCAGAAGATATCACCAGACGTATGCCTGATGCCCACGGCGTCAGTACGTTACCGCCGTGGGATGAAAGCCGCGTTGAGAACCCTGACGAACGGGTAGTAATTCAGCATAACTGGCACGAGCTACGGCTGTTTATGTGGGATTACGTTGGCATTGTGCGCACAACGAAGCGCCTGGAACGCGCCCTGCGGCGGATAACCATGCTCCAACAAGAAATAGACGAATATTACGCCCATTTCCGCGTCTCAAATAATTTGCTGGAGCTGCGTAATCTGGTACAGGTTGCCGAGTTGATTGTTCGCTGCGCGATGATGCGCAAAGAAAGCCGGGGGCTGCATTTTACGCTGGATTACCCGGAACTGCTCACGCATTCCGGTCCATCGATCCTTTCCCCCGGCAATCATTACATAAACAGATAAAAAGCCTGGGTCAGCGCCGTATACGCTTCGGAATAGTTCTGGTCTGGCCCACGAATGACTAAGCGATCGCTAAAGCATTCTCCCGCCTGCGGGGAGAATGCCAGCAGCACCCGATGCGGCAGTCGCGCTTCGTTTTCCGCCACATCCGTCCGCAAACGTAAATGCCAGCCCATGCTTAATGCCAGTTCAGTAAAACCATTACCAATCTGCTCTGGCAGCACCACGCAGAAAAATCCCTCTTCGGTAATGCACTCCGCCGCACAGGTCAGCAGCGATGGGTGATCAAGCGTAGTGGTATAGCGAGCCTGTTCCCGTTGAGGTGTCGCGCACTCTACTCCCTGCTGATAGTAAGGTGGGTTACTGATGATTAAATCGAAGCGTACTGTCTGCTGTGTGATCCACTGCTGAATATCCGCCGTATGGACGTTAATCCGCTCTGCCCACGGGGACTGGTTGATATTTTCCTGCGCCTGCGCGGCAGCTTCACTTTCCAGCTCAACGGCATCAATTATCACGCTGTCACTGGTTCGCTGCGCCAGCATCAGTGCCAGCAACCCGCTACCCGCGCCGATATCAAGGCAACGTTTCACCCCAGCCACCGGTGCCCATGCGCCCAGCAAAATGCCATCCGTTCCCACTTTCATCGCACAGCGATCGTGAGCAACAAAAAACTGTTTAAAAGTAAATCCATTACGACGAAGCACGGATGTAGACTGTGACATGAAAATAAAACCTTGCAGGAAAAACGGCGATAGCACCGGGTGAGAACAATACCCGAGAAGCGATATCCATACAAACAGATGAAGATTGCAGCCGTAACGTCTATAATCAGCGCCCCACACAGAGGTAGAACATGACTGTAACGACTTTTTCCGAACTTGAACTCGACGAAAGCCTGCTGGAAGCCCTCCAGGATAAAGGTTTCACTCGCCCGACCGCCATTCAGGCTGCCGCCATTCCGCCTGCGCTCGATGGCCGTGATGTACTCGGTTCTGCGCCGACAGGCACCGGTAAAACGGCGGCGTATCTGCTGCCAGCGTTGCAGCACCTGCTCGATTTCCCGCGTAAGAAATCCGGTCCGCCGCGTATTTTGATCCTCACCCCAACTCGCGAGCTGGCGATGCAGGTGGCCGATCATGCCCGCGAACTGGCGAAACATACGCATCTGGATATCGCCACCATCACCGGCGGCGTAGCCTATATGAACCACGCGGAAGTGTTCAGCGAAAATCAGGACATCGTGGTCGCCACGACCGGACGTCTGCTGCAATACATAAAAGAAGAGAACTTCGATTGCCGCGCGGTTGAAACGCTGATCCTCGACGAAGCAGACCGTATGCTGGATATGGGCTTCGCTCAGGATATCGAACATATTGCTGGCGAAACGCGCTGGCGTAAACAGACCCTGCTCTTTTCGGCAACGCTGGAAGGCGATGCGATTCAGGACTTTGCCGAGCGTCTGCTGGAAGATCCGGTGGAGGTTTCTGCCAATCCGTCCACCCGTGAGCGCAAAAAAATTCATCAGTGGTATTACCGCGCCGATGACCTGGAACATAAAACCGCATTGCTGGTGCATCTGTTAAAACAGCCGGAAGCGACCCGCTCAATTGTGTTTGTGCGTAAGCGTGAACGTGTGCATGAGCTGGCAAACTGGCTGCGCGAAGCGGGCATCAACAACTGCTATCTCGAAGGTGAGATGGTACAAGGCAAGCGTAACGAAGCGATCAAGCGTTTGACCGAAGGTCGCGTAAACGTACTGGTTGCAACCGATGTTGCCGCGCGCGGTATCGACATTCCTGACGTCAGCCACGTCTTTAACTTCGATATGCCGCGCAGTGGCGATACTTATTTGCACCGTATCGGACGTACCGCGCGCGCCGGTCGTAAAGGCACCGCAATTTCGCTGGTGGAAGCCCATGACCATTTGCTGCTGGGCAAGGTTGGCCGTTACATTGAAGAGCCGATTAAAGCTCGCGTTATTGATGAGTTACGCCCGAAAACGCGTGCGCCAAGCGAGAAGCAGACCGGCAAGCCATCGAAGAAAGTACTGGCAAAACGCGCCGAGAAGAAAAAAGCTAAAGAGAAAGAGAAACCGCGTGTGAAAAAACGCCATCGCGACACCAAAAATATTGGTAAGCGCCGTAAACCAAGCGGAACGGGCGTGCCACCGCAAACGACAGAAGAGTAATCTCAATGCCGGGTTTAAGCCTGGTATTAAAAGTGCTGGCAAACGCAAAACTGCCTGATGCGCTACGCTTATCAGGCCTTGTATTATCCCTCCAGTGCAGAGAAAATCGGCCAGTTTTCTCTGCCTGCAGTCCGCATGCCGTATCGGGCCTTGGGTTCTAACCTGTTGCGTAGATTT
>NZ_JBJQLJ010000066.1:0-3578 GCF_046486385.1 Escherichia sp. WS33
TGTAAGGAGTATTTGATCATGTATAAGCAATAAAAAACAGCTTCAGGTAATGAGGAATATCTCAATTTTTAAACATAAAATGCGAATTATTTAGTACAAAAAGTGAACTTCTGATGATCTTTCCCTGTGTTTAACGCAGCCTTCTTTCTTTTCCTCTTCACCCTTAATGTCTTTGCAATCTCTTAATAAATTCAGTGCCATCTTCTTTATTCCAGATATTATTTAGGCTGCGTTTCCTCTTCTTATCCGGCTGGCATCTTCATTCATTTTTACATCTAACACCCAATGAAGACTGTGCTCGATCAGCCAGTGCGCTCTGATAGCATGTGCAAATTCTTTAGCATCCATATCCTTTGATGAAATATAATATCGGATGCTTACACCTTCTGCTGATTTATCTTCTTTCTTCTGCCTGAATGACAATGCTACACAAAGCTTTTTTAATCCCTTCCATTCGAATTCAAAATCACAAAAGTTCAGGCGTTACGTTACTGACAATATGCAAACGTGTTTCTTTTCTTCCATGACTTATCTCCTGCGTACTAAACGAATCGCCTTTATAATTAGAAAACACATTTACAGGAAATTTTTCCTCGAATGCATGATGTAATTTCCCCTGATTGCCTTTTACTGCCAGAAGATAATCTGCTTTTTTATCTTTGATCTTCGAAGCGATATCTTTCTGACAGCCCATAGCATCAATGGTTATCAAATTTTTCTTTAAATACAGTAGGTTAAGCAACTCTGGAATGGCTGTAATCTCATTACTTTTGGCTTCCGTTTTCACCTGCCCCAGTACAACACCATTTTCGTTCGAGAATGCACTCACCATATGGATTGCTCCTTTTCTTTTTCCCTTATCAAAGGAGCCTCTTATGGTCTTTCCATCTATTGCTATAATTTCACCATCAGTGATTTCATGGCACTCCTGCATCCATTCAATAAACATCTTTTCAAAGGCCAAACTGTCAATGTTACTCACAACGCGTGCAATGGTGTCATCGACCGGAATGCCATTATCAAAATCACCATATTTCTTTAGCCATTCAAGTCTTTCATGTCCAAAATCTTCAATTTCCTGCCACTCATCGGCACCTGCAATTACTGCACATACGGTGAGAAACAAAATAGCAGATAATTTATGTTTAACCTTTCCTTGTTGTCGTATATCAGGGATCACTGAAATATAATCAAGCAAACTTTGAATACTCACCTGGGTCCTTTTTTATCTTTTTAGTTATTCCAAAGGTTAAATTTTGATCACCTGTAGGCGTTAAAGCCAAGATGAAAATCGTGATTTACATCACAATTTTCATGATCTTGCCCTGCCCCGTCCCTTGCTCTCATGTCTTTCTGTATGTATTTTATATTTTTCTCTTTCTGGTGTTGTTCATTATGACCATTTACCAATCCAGTCAAAAACTTCATTTTTCAAATTGTTATCATAATAATCAACATCGTAATAGTCTCCATAATTAATTATTTTATAACTAGCCTTCTTGTTTTTATCACTAAAATACACCCGTTGTTTTTTAGCGCAGAACTCCATATTCTCCAGTTTACTAATGTTTTTTAATCGCACGCTATAAAGAATATCATTGAAAAAATTAAGATTTATATCAACCACTCCACAGTGCGTCCTGTAATTATTAACCATTATACTTATAAAATGACCATTCTCTCTACTAATTTTTTGGTCATTAATTATTTTATAAATAATATTTTTTTCAGAAAGATATATCTCAACGCTCTTTGGTGTTTTATGTCCATAAAATACGATGTCAGAATTTGAATTGTTATCAAACCCAAGGTAAACAACAAATAAACAAAGGGTAATTAAAAAAATGACAAGTTTGCCTCTAATAATTTGAAGCATCTGAACTCCCTTGCTTTGCTTTTATTGGATTATCTGCTTTTATACCATCTAACCCGAAGAGTTGCCCAGTGTTATATTTTTCAATACATGCATCGCTACATTTGGCAGAAAAATCGCCACAAGCAATACCGACAGTGTTATTTTTAAGATCCATGATTCTTTCTTTAGCTGGCTGACCTTGTCTATTCCCTGCCGCCTCATGATTTTTACCTATCACGTCAGCTATTGTTGATCCAAATGTCTTAGTCATTCGACACATCAAGTAACAATGTCTCATTGCATCGGCGGCCCCATTATGAGCTCCGCCAACAATAGCATCCATATCATAACCGAACTGGTAAGCACTGTTAGTAATGCTGTTTGCAGCAATCAATCCAGGTACACCAGATACGGCATAAATTAGTCCACCTGATGTCATATTCTCAATCGCATCTAACCCCATTGGGTCTATCACTTGTATGGGATTCAACGGATACTGATACATATTCCATCCACCTCTCAACCCAATCGGGTCCGGGGTGATATACCGCCCCTGCAACGGATCGTAGTACCGGTGACGGTTATAGTACAGCCCCGACTCCTTATCATACTGCTGCCCCGGCAGCCGGTACGGCTGGTGCAGGTGATGCGGGTTCTCCTCATTAAGCTGGTTGCCCCATTCATCATATTCCGCGCTCCACGCCGTATTGCCGTCTTCACTGATAAGCGCCAGCGGCAGGCCCCGGTGGTCACAGTGATAAAGATGTATTTTTCGCTCAGGCAAATAAACCGGCTCTATCTGTGCCGCCAGCCGCTCCACCGTCAGCCCGCACTGCGCAAGCCACTGGCGGCTTTCACTGCTCACGCAGTTTGCCCGGATTTCCCCCTCCAGCCTGTCCAGCAGCCCCACCAGTTCAGCCGGAAATACCACGCCGTGCCCGTCCTCGCTCCCTTCCTGCTGTATCTTCTCCGCCAGGCTGCGGCACTGCGCTTTCTCCCGTTCACCGTTGTCTGTTTCGATGCGGATGAGCGGCGCGAAGCTCCCCGGCTGGTATACCGTCTGGATACGCGTGGTGTCGGTCTGTACCGTCGTCAGCCTGTCGCCGTCCCAGCCGTACCATGTCTCCTCCGGTTTACGCGACAGCGACATCCACCCCGTCAGGTCACGCTCCCGCCGCCATACCCGTTTCGCCATTCGCCGTCCCAGCGGGTCGTAGAGGTAGCGGCTCTCGACCAGTGGCTCGCCATGCTGTATCCGCGTGTGGAACACCAGGCGGTGCTGGCTGTCGTAGTGGTAGTGGTGGGTCCGCTCGTCGTCCGTCCGTATCACACCCGTCGGGATGCGGTCCGTCTTCTCCGTCAGTCTGCCGTTCGCCCGTCAGACGGCCTTTATCGTCATAGCCGTAGTGGACCGCCACACGGTGGCCTTCACTCAGGTGGCTGATTTCTGTCAGCCAGCCGTGGTCGTCATACTGCCACTGCTCCGCCGGTTCACCGTTCACCGTGCGCCGGGTGATACGGTCCGACGCATCGTAATGCCAGAGGGTGATAAGCCCCTCATCTTCACTCTGCGTGAGTTTTCCGGTCAGGTCATACTGGTAACGTTGCGTCCGGCCGTCAAAACCGCGCTGTTCAGTCAGCCTGTCCACCGGGTCATACCGGAACGTGGACTGGCTGCCGTTCTCGTTGGTCAGCACGGTGATGCGCCCGGCAGCGTCATACC
>NZ_JBJQLJ010000007.1:0-191365 GCF_046486385.1 Escherichia sp. WS33
GTGGAGTCCTGGCTATTTTGCCAGTAGCTGCGGAGGTGCGCCAATATCCGTCATCCGCCAATACATTGAACAACAGCAAACACCTGGTCAGGTGGAAAACCGCGCCTTATATCCCCGCCCTGAAGGACGGGGTTTTACGGCGCACCGGATAAGAACGCACGGTATTCACCAGATCTTTTATCACTTCAGCCGCCACTTCTGGCACCAGCAAAGTCATCGGCGTCTCTGTTTCATAATCGACAGAAACGCCATTGCTGTTATTGGTGACGGTCACGGTATACGTGCTTTGCCCATGATTCATTTCCCGTTATGAATGACTTTCCGTTGTTGCGCACCTTCCATCAGGACTTCAGGAGCCACGAAGAAGTCAATGTTGAAATAAGTATCGTCAGTCATGGCTTCAATGTTGTGCCACTTTTCTGGAGGGAACACCGCAAACTGCCCCGCTTCGATAAGGATCACCTGATCAGGCTCTGCACTGTGTTCATCAGCGTAGCCGAGATATTTGACCGCCCCATGCATAACGGAAAGGCGTGGGTAAACCCCCGGGCGCGTTCCTTTATCAAGATGACGTTCGAATATTCCGGCAGGCGCAGTTTGTTTATTCCAGAAAGGCGTTGAGCGCGTATGAATATAATTCTGTGGGATTTGCAGCATCCTATTCCCTCCTTCGGGGAATGCGCTGAAAACGGTTTATTCCAGCCGTTTCAGGGTACGCCTGATAATTTGCATTTTAAATACCATTTATTGGTTACTTTTTAGCACCATATCAGAGAAAAATCAGGGAGGATTACAAGTGGGAAGCCCGCGACAACGCGGGCTGAATGTATCAGGATTGCAGCGTCGCCAGTCGGGCGGCGAAACCCACGAACATCAAACCAATCAGTGAGTTGCCAACTTTAGCCAGTTTCTTTTTGGTACGTATGTACTGCGTGACAAAAGCACCAGAAATAATCAGGAAGCTCAAATAGCAGAAACTCACCAGTTCCAGCGTCGTCGCCAGAATAAAGAATGAAATTCCCGTATGTGGGGCATTAACATCGATAAACTGTACGAAAAACGACACATAGAACAAAATGGCTTTCGGATTAGTCAGGCTCAAAATTAACGCGCGTTTAAAAATGGCCCCGTATTGGGGCTCATCGGATTTGGCCTCGTTATTTTTACCCTTCAGGGTCGCGTAGAGAATTTTACTCCCCAGATAGAGCAAATAAAACGCACCAAGATAACGTACAATGTTGAATAATATCGGGGTGGTCTTAATTAATGTCGCCACTCCAGCCCATGCCAGAAACATCAATACTGCATCGCCAATAAATACACCGCAGGCCGCAAGATAACCGCCTTTCATACCGCTACTGACGCTATTTTTGAGTACAAACAGGGTATTTGGCCCTGGCACCAACACAATAAAAATGGCCCCAACCAGATAGGTCCAGTAATTCAGAACCCCGTATTCAGCGAACACATTAACCTCTTTAATTATCTTTCGATCATGCGCGATTAAAGGTGAATATGCTAACCAATCTGTAGCGGCTTAGAAAGGAGAAAATCAGGTTTTAACCCGATATCAACCCGATAATTGAATCATTAATCAGGCATGCTCCAGTGAAAAATTCGGGTAGTGCTCGGCAAAATACTGGCGTAAAAATTCTACCGTTATCCGCACTTTCGCTGACGTCGCCAGCCTTGAAACATAAACGGCCCAGACGTTCGCTGGCTGGTAATATTCCGGTAGCACTTGCACTAAATGACCACTGGCAATGTTTTCGCTAACATCCCACCAGGAGCGCAGAGCAATCCCCTGCCCATCGAGACACCACTGATGGACAATTTCTCCATGATTAGACGACAGTGGGCCGGTGACTTTAATCGCATGGTGGCCTTCTTTATTGCGTAATTGCCAGACACCAAAAGGATGATCGCGCTCTTTAATGACCAGGCACGGCAATGCGGAAAGATCGGTTAAATGTTTCGGCGCGCCATGTTGCGCAATAAATTCCGGCGACGCGCAGAGAATGCGGTAATTAGTCGCCAGTTTGCGGGCGATTAAATTAGGGGCGATGTCATCGCCAATGCGAATATCGAGATCAACACCTTCATTGACCAAATCGACCAACCGGTCTTCCACATCAAAACGTAATTCCAGTTGCGGATACGCCTTAGCCAGCGCTGATAACGCCGGAGCCACCACCTGTCGTCCAAAACCAAAGCTGCTGATAATACGCAGCATCCCCTGCGGCACCTGACGCACGTCAGAAAGTTCGTCCATCATCTGACCGACATCCTGCAAAATCCGCTGCGCCCATTCATAAATCCGCTCTCCTTCTTCGGTAATGGTGACGCGGCGGGTGGTGCGGTGTAACAACACCACGTTTAGCGTTTGCTCCAGCAAGGCGATGCGCTTGCTGACGAACGCCGGTGAAACGCCCAGTTCTTCCGCCACGGCGGCAAAACCAGCCCGACGAGCCACCAGCATAAAGACGCGCAAATCATTCAGCAGCGGTAAATTATTCATGATTCGTGTTTTATGTTTCACCAGTTACAGGGATTAATTCCTTTTCAGTCAATTATAGGATGGTGATGTTGTCAATTTTGATGGTCAGGAAGTGAGAACCCAATGATGAAAACGATGCGTATTGCTGCGATCCCGGGAGACGGGATTGGCAAAGAAGTCCTTCCTGAAGGGATTCGCGTGTTACAGGCTGCCGCTGAGCGCTGGGGCTTCGCCTTGAGTTTTGAGCAAATGGAGTGGGCGAGCTGCGAGTATTACAGCCATCACGGTAAAATGATGCCGGACGACTGGCATGAGCAACTTAGCCGTTTCGACGCCATCTATTTTGGTGCCGTCGGCTGGCCGGACACCGTTCCTGACCATATTTCGTTGTGGGGTTCGCTGCTGAAATTTCGTCGTGAATTCGACCAGTACGTCAACCTGCGCCCGGTTCGTCTCTTTCCTGGCGTTCCCTGCCCGCTGGCGGGAAAACAGCCTGGCGACATCGATTTTTACGTGGTCAGGGAAAACACCGAAGGCGAATATTCCTCGCTCGGCGGTAGAGTGAATGAAGGTACAGAGCATGAAGTCGTCATTCAGGAATCGGTATTTACGCGTCGTGGTGTCGATCGCATTTTGCGTTATGCCTTCGAACTTGCGCAAAGCCGCCCACGTAAGACGCTAACTTCTGCCACTAAATCAAACGGTTTAGCCATCAGCATGCCGTACTGGGATGAGCGAGTGGAAGCAATGGCCGAGAATTACCCGGAGATCCGCTGGGACAAGCAGCATATTGATATTCTCTGCGCGCGTTTTGTGATGCAGCCGGAACGCTTCGATGTGGTGGTGGCGTCCAATTTATTTGGCGATATCCTTTCCGATCTTGGCCCGGCCTGCACCGGCACCATTGGCATTGCCCCATCCGCCAACCTGAATCCGGAACGCACTTTCCCGTCGCTCTTCGAGCCAGTCCACGGTTCCGCGCCGGATATCTACGGGAAAAACATTGCTAACCCTATCGCCACGATTTGGGCCGGTGCAATGATGCTCGATTTTCTCGGCAATGGCGATGAGCGTTTCCAGCAAGCGCATAACGGTATTCTGGCAGCAATTGAAGAAGTGATTGCTCACGGGCCGAAAACACCTGATATGAAAGGCAATGCCACCACGCCACAGGTTGCCGACGCGATTTGCAAGATTATTTTGCGTTAAGGTCAAACCAGTTTATTTGAACCGCGTCACTGACGCGGTTTTTTTATTCGTTCTTTGCAGTAAATAACCTGCGTCATTTCACCTTTTATTGTTTCCGTTTCGTGTTTTATGGCTTTCCGTATTCTTAATTGTTTAATTTATGTAACATGCAAATAATCAATTTGTTAAACACAACATACAACTCATTACCCTGCAAATAATTACAACTGGCAAAAGCCAGAGACGGGCTTTTATGCCCAGGAGATGACTCATGATGAGCAATGTTAAGAAAAAAGATGTGCCGCTGATAAGCATCAGCCTGGTGGCCATTCTTTTCATCGCAGCTGCATTAAGCCTTTTCCCACAACAATCGGCCGACGCGGCCAACGCAATATACACTTTTGTTACGCGTACGTTAGGTTCCGCCGTACAGGTATTGGTTTTGCTGGCAATGGGACTGGTGATTTATTTAGCCACCAGTAAATACGGCAATATTCGTCTTGGCGAAGGAAAACCGGAATACAGCACGCTCTCCTGGCTGTTTATGTTTATTTGTGCCGGTTTAGGTTCTTCTACGCTTTATTGGGGGGTTGCTGAATGGGCCTATTATTATCAAACGCCTGGATTAAATATCGCACCGCGTTCACAACAGGCACTCGAATTTAGCGTCCCTTACTCCTTCTTCCACTGGGGCATCAGCGCCTGGGCAACTTATACGCTGGCCTCATTAATCATGGCTTATCACTTTCATGTGCGTAAAAACAAAGGTCTGAGTCTTTCCGGCATTATTGCCGCGATTACCGGCGTTCGCCCGCAAGGCCCATGGGGAAAACTGGTTGATTTGATGTTCCTGATCGCCACTGTCGGCGCACTGACTATTTCCCTTGTTGTCACCGCAGCAACCTTTACTCGTGGACTTTCCGCGCTGACCGGTTTACCCGATAACTTCACCGTGCAGGCATTTGTGATCCTGCTTTCCGGCGGCATTTTTTGCCTAAGCTCGTGGATTGGTATCAACAACGGTTTGCAACGTCTGAGCAAAATGGTTGGCTGGGGCGCGTTCCTGCTGCCATTACTGGTGCTGATTGTCGGCCCAACCGAATTTATTACCAACAGCATCATCAATGCCATCGGTCTGACCACGCAAAACTTCCTGCAAATGAGCTTATTCACCGATCCGCTTGGCGATGGTTCATTTACCCGCAACTGGACCGTTTTCTACTGGCTGTGGTGGATCTCATACACCCCTGGCGTAGCAATGTTTGTCACCCGCGTTTCCCGCGGTCGTAAGATTAAAGAAGTTATCTGGGGACTGATCCTCGGCAGCACCGTCGGTTGCTGGTTCTTCTTTGGCGTAATGGAAAGCTATGCCATTCATCAGTTTATCAATGGCGTAATCAACGTCCCACAGGTGCTGGAAACACTGGGCGGCGAAACAGCTGTGCAGCAAGTTCTGATGTCGTTGCCAGCCGGTAAATTGTTCCTCGCCGCATACCTGGGTGTGATGATTATTTTCCTTGCCTCGCATATGGATGCGGTGGCCTACACCATGGCTGCGACCAGTACGCGTAATCTCCAGGAAGGTGACGATCCTGACCGTGGGCTGCGTCTTTTCTGGTGCGTGGTGATCACTCTGATCCCGCTTTCCATCTTGTTTACCGGTGCTTCGCTGGAAACGATGAAAACCACCGTCGTGCTCACAGCCCTTCCCTTCCTCGTCATTTTACTGGTGAAAGTCGGCGGATTTATTCGCTGGCTGAAACAGGATTACGCCGACATTCCGGCTCATCAAGTTGAACATTATCTCCCGCAGACACCGGTTGAAGCCCTGGAAAAAACGCCAGTGCTCCCTGCGGGAACCGTATTCAAAGGCGACAACTGAGCGCCATCATCCTAACGATAAAGGTATCCCTATGAGCAATCTGAGCCCTGACTTTGTACTACCCGAAAATTTTTGCGCTAACCCGCAAGAAGCGTGGACCATTCCTGCCCGTTTTTATACCGATCAGAACGCGTTTGAACACGAAAAAGAGAACGTCTTCGCCAAAAGCTGGATTTGCGTCGCTCACAGCAGCGAACTGGCGAATGCCAATGATTATGTGACGCGTGAGATCATTGGCGAAAGCATCGTGCTGGTACGCGGTCGTGATAAGGTTTTGCGCGCGTTCTATAACGTGTGTCCGCACCGTGGTCATCAGTTGTTGAGCGGTGAAGGAAAAGCAAAAAATGTGATTACCTGCCCGTATCACGCATGGGCATTCAAACTCGATGGCAATCTGGCCCATGCACGTAACTGCGAAAACGTCGCCAATTTCGATAGCGACAAAGCGCAACTGGTTCCGGTGCGTCTGGAAGAATATGCCGGATTCGTCTTCATCAACATGGACCCCAACGCCACCAGCGTAGAAGATCAGTTACCCGGTCTGGGCGCGAAAGTGCTGGAAGCCTGCCCGGAAGTCCACGATCTGAAACTGGCGGCCCGCTTTACCACCCGCACGCCTGCCAACTGGAAGAACATTGTCGATAACTATCTCGAGTGCTATCACTGTGGTCCGGCGCATCCAGGTTTCTCCGACTCCGTACAGGTTGATCGTTACTGGCACACCATGCACGGTAACTGGACGCTGCAATACGGTTTCGCCAAACCGTCCGAACAGTCGTTTAAATTTGAAGAGGGTACGGATGCGGCATTCCACGGTTTCTGGCTGTGGCCGTGCACGATGCTGAACGTCACCCCGATCAAAGGGATGATGACGGTCATTTATGAATTCCCGGTGGATTCTGAAACTACCCTGCAAAACTACGATATTTACTTCACCAATGAAGAGTTAACCGACGAGCAAAAATCGCTGATTGAGTGGTATCGCGATGTGTTCCGTCCGGAAGATTTACGTCTGGTTGAAAGCGTACAGAAAGGGCTGAAATCGCGTGGCTATCGTGGTCAGGGGCGCATCATGGCCGACAGTAGCGGTAGTGGCATTTCCGAACATGGTATCGCCCATTTCCATAATCTGCTGGCGCAGGTGTTTAAGGACTAATGACATCGGCGGCGGTATTTTCCGCCGCTGGGCTGATTTTTGATGGAGTACAGCAATGTCAGACTATCAAATGTTTGAAGTACAGGTGAGTCAGGTGGAACCGCTTACCGAACAGGTGAAACGCTTCACGCTGGTGGCAACCGATGGCAAACCGCTGCCTGCGTTCACCGGAGGAAGTCACATCATTGTGCAGATGAGCGATGGTGATAACCAGTACAGCAATGCGTATTCACTACTGAGTTCGCCGCATGACACCTCTTGTTATCAGATTGCCGTTCGGCTGGAGGAAAACTCGCGCGGCGGTTCCCGCTTTTTGCATCAGCAGGTAAAAGTGGGCGATCGGTTAACGATTTCAACGCCTAATAACCTGTTTGCGCTAATTCCCTCAGCCAGAAAGCATCTGTTTATCGCGGGCGGTATTGGTATCACCCCTTTCCTGTCGCACATGGCAGAGCTGCAACACAGCGACGTCGACTGGCAGCTACATTACTGCTCGCGAAATCCAGAAAGTTGCGCATTTCGTGATGAGCTAGTCCAGCATCCGCAGGCTGAGAAAGTCCATTTGCATCATTCATCAACCGGAACACGACTGGAATTAGCGCGATTATTGGCGGATATCGAACCTGGCACACACGTTTATACCTGTGGCCCCGAGGCGCTAATTGAAGCGGTAAGAAGTGAAGCTGCGCGTCTGGACATCGCCGCCGATACGCTGCACTTTGAGCAATTTGCTATCGAAGACAAAACCGGCGATGCATTTACCCTGGTGCTTGCCCGTTCCGGAAAAGAGTTTGTGGTGCCGGAAGAGATGACTATTTTGCAGGTTATTGAAAATAATAAAGCCGCGAAAGTGGAATGTTTATGTCGTGAAGGGGTATGCGGAACCTGCGAAACAGCAATACTGGAAGGTGAAGCTGACCATCGGGATCAATATTTTAGCGATGAAGAGCGTGCCAGCCAGCAAAGTATGTTGATCTGTTGTTCGCGTGCGAAGGGTAAACGCCTGGTGTTGGATTTGTAGTTTGCCGAAGCCGGATGTGGCGCTGAGCGCGCCCAGTCCGGCTTCGGAAGATTTTACTGCGGATATTCCTGCAATAAATTGTGTAATGCTTCCGCCATCAGCTCACCACGCCAGCCGGAAATCAGCTCCGGCAAATTGTTCTGCGGTTTCAGTTTCCAGTGCCAGTTCAGCAGTTGGTTGATTTGCCGACGCGATGCCAGCAATTCGGCGCTGATCTTATGCGTTTCGCTCACGTCAGTAATCAGCGACTTAATCGCTTTAAACGCTTTACGATAACCCGGCATGTCCATCAGGTTAAGCATCGGCTGCGGTAAGGCCTCTTCCGGCAATGTCTGCGCTTTTTCCACCAGCGCCAGCAGCGTTTTACCGTGAAAGCGGATTTCGCTACCGGATAAACCCAGGCTGTCCAGTTCGCCTAAACTTCCCGGCATATAACGCGCTACCGACCACAAATGCTCTTCACGCACGACAAAGTTCACCGCCAGATCGCGCTCTCGCGCCTTGCGCAGTCGCCAGTCGGCTAACAGTTGCAGACAGGCCAGTTGGCGTGTGCGTAATTGCCAGGCATTGGTGATATCACGCCAGGCATCTTCCGGCGCAACGACTTCCTGACGACGCATTTGCATCAGGCGGCATTCATCCAGCGCCGCAGGTAGCCAGCCGGAGGCCTCCGTTTCTACCATAAGCTTGGCGGTGATCGGTAACAGATACCAGACATCCGCCGCTGCGTATTCACACTGACGTTCGGTCAGCGGTCTGGCCAGCCAGTCGGTGCGCGATTCACTCTTGTCCAGCGTAACGCCGGAATACTCTTCCACCATGGAAGCGAAACCCCATGACATCGGGCGTCCGCAGAAGGCAGCAAGGATTTGCGTGTCAATCAAGGGTTGTGGTAATTCGCCAAAGACATTGAGGAACACTTCCAGATCTTCACTGCCTGCATGGAGAAATTTTGTGATGGACGGATCGCGCAGGATCGCTTTCAGCGGTGACCAGTCGGTGATCCCGAGTGGATCGATTAGCGCCAGATGCTCGCCATCGAAAAGTTGAATCAACCCCAGCTGCGGGTAATAAGTGCGCGTACGAACAAATTCAGTATCCAGGGCTATCGCCGGAAAGGCACGGACGGCTTCACACAAAGAAGCCAGCGCATCGTCCGTGGTAATCATTTGGTAATTCAAATTGTTTTCTCTTTAGTGGGCGTCAAAAAAAACGCCGGATTAACCGGCGTCTGACGACTGACTTAACGCTCAGGCTTTATTGTCCACTTTGCCGCGCGCTTCGTCACGTAATTCTCGTCGCAAAATTTTTCCGACGTTAGATTTCGGTAACTCATCACGAAACTCCACCAGCTTCGGTACTTTGTATCCCGTGAGCTGACGGCGGCAAAAAGTCACCAGTGACTCTTCGGTAAGCGATGGATCTTTTTTCACTACGAAGATTTTCACCGCTTCACCACTGGAGCCGGAAGGTACGCCAACAGCCGCGACTTCCTGTACGCCAGGATGCTGCATGACGACATCTTCAATCTCGTTGGGATAGACGTTAAAACCGGAAACCAGAATCATGTCTTTTTTACGATCGACAATGCGCAGGAATCCTTCTTCATCCATTACCGCGATGTCGCCGGTGTGTAACCAGCCATTTTTGATGATTTCATCGGTAGCATCGGGACGCTGCCAGTAACCCAGCATCACCTGCGGTCCTTTGACACAAAGCTCACCCGGTTGACCTGGTGGTACTTCATTATCATCATCATCCACCAGTTTGGCTTCCGTCGACGGCACCGGCAAACCGATGCTACCACTATGATAATCAATATCATATGGGTTAACGCTGACCAGCGGCGCACACTCGGTAAGGCCATAGCCTTCCAGCAGATACTGTCCGGTCAGTTTCACCCAACGCTCTGCCACCACTTGCTGCACTGGCATCCCACCGCCTGCGGAAAGATGCAGACTGGAGAAATCCAGCTGCTGGAACTCTTTATTGTTCAGCAACGCATTGAACAAGGTGTTAACGCCAGTGATAGCGGTAAACGGATATTTCGCTAACTCTTTTACCAACCCTGGAATATCACGCGGGTTAGTGATAAGCAGGTTCTGCCCACCCAGTTCGATAAACAGCAGGCAGTTAATGGTCAGGGCAAAAATGTGATACAGCGGCAGTGCCGTTACTACCAGTTCTTTACCTGGATGCAGCAACGGCCCATAGGTGGCGTTGACCTGTTCCAGGTTCGCCAGCATATTGCGGTGAGTCAGCATCGCGCCTTTCGCCACACCTGTGGTGCCGCCGGTGTATTGCAGGAAGGCTAAATCTTCCGGCACCAGTTCGGGTTTGACGTACTGCATCCGGTAGCCGTTATGCAGTGCGCTACGAAATGAAATGGCATCTGGCAGATGGTATTTCGGCACCAAACGCTTGATGTATTTAACAACGAAATTGACTACCGTGCCTTTTGCCGTAGATAGCTGATCGCCCATACGGGTCAGAATTACGTGCTGAACGGCGGTTTTATCAACCACTTTTTCCAGTGTGTGAGCAAAGTTAGACACGATAACAATCGCCGATGCGCCGCTATCGTTAAGCTGATGCTCAAGCTCACGCGGGGTATACAACGGGTTAACGTTTACGACGATCATCCCGGCACGCAAAATGCCAAACAGCGCCACCGGATATTGCAATAAATTAGGCATCATCAACGCAACGCGATCGCCTTTCTTCAGCCCCAACCCTTGTTGCAAATAAGCGGCAAACGCGCGACTGCGTTCTTCCAGCTTGCGGAAGGTCATTACCTCCCCCATATTCACAAACGCAGGCTGATCGGCGTAGCGCGCGACCGACTGCTCAAACATATCTACCAGAGATTGATAACGGTCAGGGTTGATCTCCGTCGGAACGTCCGCGGGATAACGGTTAAGCCAAACCTTCTTCAATTCTTCACCTCTAAAATGCGTGTTCGTCGTCATCGCAACCCCAAATGATATACATGCAGTTAACATAATATTAACTCATCATACCAGCTTGATAATTACCCAACGAAAAGGTTGCGAAGCGCGTCACTATTTATTTTTATCTTTACCGTAAGAATGCAGAAACAGCGGACCAGCCGCTGTTTCTTTTTCTTTAAAAACAAGCAATTATTCAGTTACAACTGTTTGTACTCTCGCGGGGCCGGGATTATACCAGCCCCATCCGCCGTAGCCATAGGGCCAGCCACGACCGCCATAAAACCATGGATCAATCGGCTGAGGCGGCATAATCACCTGCTGGGTTAAATGCCAACGTTTGTAACCCGTTACTTGCATCACCATAAATTTATAGGGCGTATTGCCGATTTTGCCGTCAACCGCACCAGTGATTGGCCCGACTACCGTAACCAGTTGTCCACGGAAATCCACCGGGTCCAGAAAACCGTTCACATCGGCATAAATGCGACCGCGAGAAGGTTCTCCCAGCGTCGGTCTGGCTCCGCTGTCCAGCGGTACGGTAGCAATTTCCAGGCGGGTTTTCCCTTGCTGGTTTTGTACCGCAACCACTTTGCCACCAAAGCGTGCCTCCTGACCAACGTACAGCTGCGGCGCACTCATCACCCGAACTAAATCTTGTTGCGGCGTGGGACTGCTGCCTTTAATGGCGTCCGGCACAGTGACACAACCGCTCAGCATTAGCGCAAACGTACCTGCCAGTATGCCTTTGATAACATTCTTTTGAACCGCCATGGTGCGACTCCTTTTTTTCTCAGGGCATACTCTTAAGATTCATTCTTTGCCCGGAAGTTTCTTCCATGCGACGTTGTTACGTAAATAAACCGGTTCGGCATGTTCCACCGCCACCGTTTTACCCTCGGCAAACATCTGACACGCAATCGGCAGCATATCTTCCGCCGCTGGCAGTAAAACTTCTCCGTCGCGCAAAACCAGCCCGCTCTCTTTACCGAGATCCGGCCAGGCTTGCCAGCCCGTCCCTACCGTTACCCATTCGCCGGAAAGCTGTTGCATTCGTTCATGAACGAGTTCGGGTTTGAGTACGGCTTCGGTTTCTTCACCGCGCCAGATACCGTTTTCATCACGCTGATATTCGGCCCAGTAAACTTCGCCCATTCGCGCGTCAATGGCTGACAGCACGCGGGTTGCGCCGTTTTTGCGCCACGCCCCTTGCGCCATCGTCATTAGCGTGGAGACGCCAATCATCGGTAATTCCGCGCCAAGCGCCAGCCCTTGCGCGATGCCAATACCAATGCGCACGCCGGTAAAGCTACCGGGGCCGCGCCCGTAAGCCAGAGCGTTTATGTCAGTCAGGGAAGTTCCGCTGGTGGTCAGGATATCCTGCACCATCGGTAAGATTCGTTGAGTATGTTCACGAGGGCAAAGCTCAAAATGAGCGTTGACAGTACCGTCGTTCCACAGGGCGACAGAGCAGGCCTCTGTCGCGGTATCGATAGCCAGAATTCGCATGGGTCTTCGTGCTTTTTTCAATAAAAAGGCGCGCATCATACCATACTCCGTAACAAATTACCTGGAGGATGGTATCGCAAGGAAACGAACCGCACGGGCAATGTCACGAGTGCGTGGCGCGGGCGGCAGACTGGCGAGAAACGTCGCGCCGTAAGGACGCATCACCAGCCGATTGTCACAAATCACCAGCACGCCACGATCGTCGGCGTCGCGAATCAGTCGCCCTACCCCCTGTTTGAGAGTAATGACGGCATCTGGTAGTTGCACTTCATCGAACGGGTCGCCACCGCGCAAACGACAATCTTCCATGCGCGCTTTTAACAGTGGATCATCCGGCGAGGTAAACGGCAACTTGTCGATAATCACCAATGACAATGTATCGCCACGCACGTCCACCCCTTCCCAGAAACTACTGGTTGCCACAAGAAGCGCGTTACCGGCGCTGACAAATTGCTGCAACAGTTGCCCTTTGCTGGTTTCCCCCTGCAACAAAACGGGAAGCGTCATGGTAGCGCGGAACTGCTCGGCCAGATCGCGCATCATGGCGTGCGAGGTACAAAGCATAAAACAACGACCGTTGTTAGCTTCGATGATCGGTCGCAGCATTGCCGCTAACTGGCGAGCAGAACCTGGCTGGTTGGTTTGCGGCAGATTGCGCGGCACACAGAGTAACGCCTGGCGGCTGTAATCAAACGGGCTTGGCAATAGCAACGACTCCGCCTGTTCTATCCCAAGCCGCGAGGTGAAATGATGCAGATCGTCGTTCACCGACAGCGTTGCTGAGGTGAAGATCCAGCTACCGGGCTTTTGCGCCATTAACTCTTTGAATTTATCCGCCACGCTGAGCGGCGTGAGAGCCAGAGTAAAATGGCGCGAAGTGCATTCGTACCAGTAGCTGTAGCCCGGCTGATTGATCTCTTTTAGCCGCTTCAGCCGTGTGCGATACAACGTGGCGCGCTCAAATGCCGCATCCAGCAAGGCGGAACGCCCCAGTGACAGTTTCGCCACGTCATAACAAAGTTCCAGGGTGTCATCGAGCAGTAAAAATGCCCGCTGAATTTGCAGATTAGCTAACAGCTCACGCAGGTTACCGCGATAACCTGGCTCACCGAGTTGCAGACGAAAATCCTGCGCACTCTGGGCAAGACGATCAGCGCACTTTTGTAACTGCTGGGTGTCTTTTAATTCGGTGCGGTAGGCGATGGTGATGTCTTTTGCCAGGTCGAGCAGTTGTCGACTGGAGAGTGACTGACCAAAATACTGGCTGGCAATGTCCGGTAGCTGGTGGGCTTCGTCGAAGATCATGACGTCCGCTTCCGGGATCAACTCGCCAAATCCACTCTCTTTAACCACCATATCCGCCAGAAAGAGATGATGGTTTACCACCACCACATCGGCGTCCATCGCTTTTTTACGTGCTTTGACCACAAAGCAATCTTTATACATCGGGCAGTCGCTGCCAAGACAGTTGTCGTTGGTGCTGGTGACCAGCGGCCACGCCTGTGAATCTTCCGCCACGCTGACGCAGGTGCTGATATCACCATCGACTGTTTGATTAGACCAGGAGCGCAGCAGGATCACATCGCTTAAGATTTGTACCGGCAGATCGCCCCCCGCCAGCGCCTGCTGTTCGAGACGTTCAAGGCAGAGGTAGTTTGAGCGCCCTTTCAGCAGCGCCACGTTGCCCGTGTATTTCAACGCCTTTGAGACTGTTGGCAAATCGCGGCTGTAGAGCTGATCCTGCAACGCTTTTGAGCCGGTCGAGATAATGACTTTCTTTTTCGCCCGCAGCGCAGGAGCCAGGTAAGCGTAGGTTTTGCCCGTACCGGTTCCTGCTTCCACCACCAGCGGCTGGCCTTTTTCTATCGCCTGGGTGACGGCTACCGCCATCTGTCGCTGTGGTTCTCGCGGCTTAAAGCCTGGTATCGCTTTCGCCAGCTGACCGTCTGGTGCAAAATCGTCCGTCACACTACCCCCTGTTGATTTGAACAGGGATTATGTCAGGATGAGGTCGCTTTCGCCAGTTGAAGTGGTGACGGCGACCTCACATTGTGGCAGTCTTTGCAGCACGAAAATGGAAGGATAATGAGGACAAAATAATGACTATCGTTCGTATCGATGCTGAAGCCCGCTGGTCTGATGTAGTAATCCACAACAACACGCTCTACTACACTGGTGTACCGGAAAACCTCGACGCCGATGCCTTTGAGCAAACCGCCAACACGCTGGCGCAGATTGACGCCGTGCTGGAAAAACAGGGCAGCAATAAATCGAGCATTCTGGATGCCACCATTTTCCTGGCCGATAAAAACGACTTCGCGGCGATGAATAAAGCGTGGGATGCCTGGGTTGTCGCGGGTCATGCGCCGGTGCGCTGCACGGTACAAGCGGGTTTGATGAACCCGAAGTATAAAGTTGAAATTAAGATTGTGGCTGCGGTGTAAGCTTTATCGAAGCAAAATAAGTCAGACGATAATTTATCGATAATACTGGTCGGTTTTACATAAATCGACCAGAGATTAAGATATTACCTGTTGATGCTCCTGCTAATTCATTATTTATTTTTATAATTTCAATTTTATCTATAAAACTAACTATATAAATAACCATAACCATGCCGTTGTGTTCGCCCTCTGACTAGCAACTCTGGTTTTCTTTCTTAGCTGAATAATCTGGTTATAGCGTGAGGACTGACCGTTAAATTTCTCCATCTTACTGGATAACACACCATGAGCTGCTACCTTTAAAACACCTGAATGTCAACAGGTTAACTCGTGCCATATCGTTATAATCCCTTTGATATTAGATGCAAATTAAGGTCATATATAGTCTTATCGATAACATGGTTAATTTTAAGGATAAGAATATGCCTGCTGTAATAGATAAAGCCCTGGATTTCATTGGTGCCATGGATGTATCAGCGCCAACACCAAGTTCGATGAATGAAAGCACGGCGAAGGGAATCTTTAAATATTTAAAAGAACTGGGAGTACCCGCGAGTGCCGCTGATATTACGGCGCGAGCTGACCAGGAAGGCTGGAACCCTGGGTTCACGGAAAAAATGGTTGGATGGGCAAAAAAAATGGAGACAGGTGAACGCTCTGTGATTAAAAATCCTGAATACTTTTCAACATATATGCAGGAAGAACTAAAAGCACTGGTCTGAGTTAAATTTATATCAGCATAAATGGGTCAGGACGCTTTTAATCACATATAAAAAGCGTCCTTTTTCTCACAATCAAATGATCATCGGCTTCTATAACGAAATCGATACGGATTAGTGTGTTACTCGTCTTCATCCTCAAAACGCGCCACGATTCGCTCGCCGGAGTGGTTGGCACGCAGCTCTTCTGCCACCAGCGCGATTGCCTGGCCGCTGCTCATCCCTTGTGCCATCAGTTCCTGGATCCGCTCGACAGCTTTTTGCTGCTGTTCATGGGTGAGTGAAGGTAAACCTGCAAACATTGTTAACTCCTGCTAAATTGTTGGCGCTAATTATTTCATGCTACCCGGCACATAGCCAGTAGAGTCAGGACTGATGAAGACGTTATCTCCCGCTGTGATTACTTTACCCTGGCGTCAGGACGCCGCTGAATTTTATTTCTCCCGCTTAAGCCACCTGCCGTGGGCGATGCTTTTACACTCCGGCTATGCCGATCATCCGTATAGCCGCTTTGATATTGTGGTCGCCGATCCGATTTGCACTTTAACCACTTTCGGTAAAGAAACCGTTGTTAGTGAAAGCGAAAAACGCACAACGACCACTGATGACCCGCTACAGGTGCTCCAGCAGGTGCTGGATCGCGCAGACATTCGCCCAACGCATAACGAAGATTTGCCATTTCAGGGCGGCGCACTGGGGTTGTTTGGCTACGATCTGGGCCGCCGTTTTGAGTCACTGCCAGAAATTGCGGAACAAGATATCGTTCTGCCGGATATGGCAGTGGGTATCTACGATTGGGCGCTCATTGTCGACCACCAGCGTCATACAGTTTCTTTGCTGAGTCATAATGATGTCAATGCCCGTCGGGCCTGGCTGGAAAGCCAGCAATTCTCGCCGCAGGAAGATTTCACGCTCACTTCCGACTGGCAATCCAATATGACCCGCGAGCAGTACGGCGAAAAATTTCGCCAGGTACAGGAATATCTGCACAGCGGTGATTGCTATCAGGTGAATCTCGCCCAGCGTTTTCATGCGACCTATTCTGGCGATGAATGGCAGGCATTCCTTCAGCTTAATCAGGCCAACCGCGCGCCATTTAGCGCTTTTTTACGTCTTGAACAGGGTGCAATTTTAAGCCTTTCGCCAGAGCGATTTATTCTTTGTGATAATAGTGAAATCCAGACCCGCCCGATTAAAGGCACGCTACCACGCCTGCCCGATCCTCAGGAAGATAGCAAACAAGCAGAAAAACTGGCGAACTCAGCGAAAGATCGTGCCGAAAATCTGATGATTGTCGATTTAATGCGTAATGATATCGGTCGTGTTGCCGTAGCCGGTTCGGTAAAAGTACCAGAGCTGTTCGTGGTGGAACCCTTCCCTGCCGTGCATCATCTGGTCAGCACTATAACGGCGCGACTACCAGAACAGTTACACGCCAGCGATCTGCTGCGCGCAGCTTTTCCTGGTGGCTCAATAACCGGGGCTCCGAAAGTACGGGCTATGGAAATTATCGACGAACTGGAACCGCAGCGACGTAATGCCTGGTGCGGCAGCATTGGCTATTTGAGCTTTTGCGGCAACATGGATACCAGCATTACTATCCGCACGCTGACTGCCATTAACGGACAAATATACTGCTCTGCGGGCGGTGGAATTGTCGCCGATAGCCAGGAAGAAGCGGAATATCAGGAAACTTTTGATAAAGTTAATAAGATATTACGCCAACTGGAGAAGTAAGACGTGGAATACCGTAGCCTGACGCTTGATGATTTTTTATCTCGCTTTCAACTTTTGCGCCCGCAAATTAACCGGGAAACCCTAAATCATCGTCAGGCTGCCGTGTTAATCCCCATCGTCCGTCGACCGCAACCGGGGTTGTTGCTGACTCAGCGTTCAATTCATCTGCGTAAACACGCTGGACAAGTGGCATTCCCTGGAGGTGCAGTCGATGACACGGACGCATCAGTTATCGCCGCCGCGCTGCGCGAAGCTGAAGAAGAGGTCGCTATACCGCCTTCCGCCGTTGAAGTTATCGGCGTGCTGCCGCCCGTCGATAGCGTAACTGGCTATCAGGTAACCCCAGTGGTCGGCATTATCCCGCCCGATCTGCCGTATCGCGCCAGTGAAGATGAAGTCTCGGCGGTGTTTGAAATGCCGCTCGCCCAGGCATTACATCTGGGTCGTTATCACCCTTTAGATATCTACCGCCGTGGCGATTCACATCGGGTATGGCTGTCCTGGTACGAACAGTATTTTGTATGGGGAATGACCGCAGGCATAATTCGTGAGCTGGCGCTGCAAATTGGTGTGAAACCCTGACTATACTTATCTTTACATCTACAAAACACTACTTGAGACAATCATCGCAATATTAGTTAAATCGCGGTTTTTGATTAGTTTAATTCATGTGAATAGTTAAGCCAGTCGCCGCGTTCCCTCTTACACTATGCGCTGTTATTAGTTCGTTACTGGAAGTCCAGTCACCTTGTCAGGAGTATTATCGTGATTAGTCTATTCGACATGTTTAAGGTGGGGATTGGTCCCTCATCTTCCCATACCGTAGGGCCTATGAAGGCGGGTAAACAGTTCGTCGATGATCTGGTCGAAAAAGGCTTACTGGATAGCGTTACTCGCGTTGCCGTGGACGTTTATGGTTCACTGTCGCTGACGGGTAAAGGCCACCACACCGATATCGCCATTATCATGGGTCTTGCAGGTAACGAACCTGCCACCGTGGATATCGACAGTATTCCCGGTTTTATTCGCGACGTAGAAGAGCGCGAACGTCTGCTGCTGGCACAGGGACGGCATGAAGTGGATTTCCCGCGCGACAACGGGATGCGTTTTCATAACGGCAACCTGCCGCTGCATGAAAACGGTATGCAAATCCACGCCTATAACGGCGATGAAGTCGTCTACAGCAAAACTTATTATTCCATCGGCGGCGGTTTTATCGTCGATGAAGAACACTTTGGTCAGGATGCTGCCAACGAAGTGAGCGTGCCGTATCCGTTCAAATCTGCCACCGAACTGCTCGCGTACTGTAATGAAACCGGCTATTCGCTGTCTGGTCTCGCTATGCAGAACGAACTGGCGCTGCACAGCAAGAAAGAGATCGACGAGTATTTCGCGCATGTCTGGCAAACCATGCAGGCATGTATCGATCGCGGGATGAACACCGAAGGTGTACTGCCAGGCCCGCTGCGCGTGCCACGTCGTGCGTCTGCCCTGCGCCGGATGTTAGTTTCCAGCGATAAACTGTCTAACGATCCGATGAATGTCATTGACTGGGTAAACATGTTTGCGCTGGCAGTTAACGAAGAAAACGCCGCCGGTGGTCGTGTGGTAACTGCGCCAACCAACGGTGCCTGCGGTATCGTTCCGGCAGTGCTGGCTTACTATGACCACTTTATTGAATCGGTCAGCCCGGACATCTATACCCGTTACTTTATGGCAGCGGGCGCGATTGGTGCATTGTATAAAATGAACGCCTCTATTTCCGGTGCGGAAGTTGGTTGCCAGGGCGAAGTGGGTGTTGCCTGTTCAATGGCTGCTGCGGGTCTTGCAGAACTGCTGGGCGGTAGCCCGGAACAGGTTTGCGTGGCGGCGGAAATTGGCATGGAACACAACCTTGGTTTAACCTGCGACCCGGTTGCAGGGCAGGTTCAGGTGCCGTGCATTGAGCGTAATGCCATTGCCTCTGTGAAGGCGATTAACGCCGCACGGATGGCTCTGCGCCGCACCAGTGCACCGCGCGTCTCGCTGGATAAGGTCATCGAAACGATGTACGAAACCGGTAAGGACATGAACGCCAAATACCGCGAAACCTCACGCGGTGGTCTGGCAATCAAAGTCCAGTGTGACTAATACTTCTTACTCGCCCATCTGCAACGGATGGGCGAATTTATACCCGCTTTCTCGTCTGCTGTAATATTCCCCACTACACTTCCACTGTTGCGTCAGGCGTTTGTCGCCATACGCTTACAGGGTGGCCCGCATGCAAAAAGCACAACGGATCATTAAAACCTATCGCCGTAATCGAATGATTGTTTGTACGATTTGCGCACTCGTTACGCTCGCTTCGACCCTGAGCGTGCGATTTATTTCACAGCGTAACTTAAATCAACAACGGGTAGTACAATTCGCCAATCACGCTGTAGAGGAATTAGATAAAGTACTGCTTCCCCTACAGGCAGGTAGCGAAGTCTTGCTTCCGCTGATTGGTCTGCCCTGCTCTGTCGCCCATTTGCCATTACGTAAACAGGCGGCAAAACTCCAAACTGTGCGATCCATTGGCCTGGTGCAAGACGGCACACTCTATTGCTCCAGCATTTTTGGTTATCGCAATGTGCCCGTCGTGGACATTCTGGCTGAACTTCCTGCACCGCAACCACTTTTACGCCTGACGATCGACCGTGCCCTGATTAAAGGCAGTCCGGTTTTGATTCAATGGACGCCTGCAGCGGGCAGTAGCAATGCTGGGGTCATGGAGATGATTAACATCGACTTACTGACGGCAATGCTCCTTGAGCCACAACTGCCGCAAATCAGTAGCGCCAGCCTGACGGTGGACAAACGGCATTTGCTCTATGGTAATGGGCTGGTAGATTCCCTTCCGCAACCTGAAGACAATGAAAACTATCAGGTTTCTTCGCAACGCTTTCCTTTTACCATTAACGTTAATGGTCCGGGGGCTACGGCGCTGGCATGGCACTATCTTCCAACACAATTACCGCTGGCGGTGCTGCTAAGTTTACTGGTGGGCTACATCGCCTGGCTGGCGACCGCTTACCGGATGAGCTTTTCCCGCGAAATCAATCTGGGCCTGGCGCAACATGAGTTCGAATTGTTCTGTCAGCCTTTGCTTAATGCGCGCAGCCAGCAATGTATTGGTGTAGAGATTTTGCTGCGCTGGAACAATCCGCGTCAGGGCTGGATTTCACCGGATGTGTTTATTCCTATCGCGGAAGAACATCATTTAATTGTGCCACTGACCCGCTATGTGATGGCAGAAACCATTCGTCAGCGCCATGTTTTCCCGATGAGTAGTCAGTTTCATGTTGGCATTAACGTCGCACCCAGCCATTTTCGCCGTGGTGTGCTGATAAAAGATCTCAATCAGTACTGGTTTAGCGCTCACCCGATTCAGCAACTGATCCTCGAAATCACCGAACGCGATGCCTTACTGGATGTTGATTATCGGATTGCCCGCGAGCTACATCGTAAAAACGTCAAACTGGCGATTGATGACTTCGGCACCGGCAACAGTTCATTTTCCTGGCTTGAAACATTACGTCCTGACGTGCTGAAAATTGATAAGTCATTTACCGCAGCTATAGGTTCTGACGCGGTTAACTCGACGGTGACCGATATCATCATCGCGCTGGGGCAAAGACTGAATATTGAACTGGTGGCGGAGGGCGTGGAAACGCAAGAACAGGCGAAGTATTTGCGCCGTCATGGCGTGCATATTTTGCAAGGGTATTTGTACGCACAGCCGATGCCGCTACGTGATTTTCCCAAATGGCTGGCGGGCAGCCAACCGCCGCCCGCCCGGCATAATGGACATATCACGCCCATTATGCCGTTACGTTAATGCTTACTCATCTTCATCGTGCGCCGGTTGCTCTTTAACAATGCGAACCAGATCAACACGATAATCATTGGCTTCAATGATGGTGATATGCAGTGGCCCTACATCAATCACATCGCCCACACGGGGAATGTGACCATTTGCCGAGATCACGAGGCCCGCGACCGTCGCGATATCATCGTCATCGGCAAGGTGCTCAACATCAAGCGCCTGCTGCAAGGCATGCAAATCTGTACCGCCTTTTACCAGCCAGCCGTCACCATCAGTAATGATTTCCGGCGTTTCGTCAGCGTCCGGGAATTCACCCGCAATGGCTTCCAGCACATCCAGCGGCGTGACCAGACCTTGTACCACACCAAACTCGTTGGTCACGATAACAAAGCTCCCGCGAGCACGACGCAGCACGCCCAACAGGTTGATCGGATCGAGGGTTTCCGGGACGATAATCGCCGGAGACGCCGAAGCAATCGCCGCCACATCAACGCCCTCTTCCAGCGCCACCAGCAGTTCTTTAGCACGTACAATACCGATGATTTCATCCAGTTCACCGCGACATACCGGGAACAGACTGTGCGGTGAAGAGAGCAGTTGCTCGCGGATTTCATCGACCCCGAGATTAGCGTCAACCCAGCTTATTTCACCGCGCGGCGTCATGATCCCGCGCAGAGAACGCGACGCCAGCGTCAGTACGCCGTTAATCATGTAACGTTCTTCTTCGGCAAATGCACCTTCCGGGATCGGCATCGGCATCGGGTTATCGGCATCGTGCTGAACATTGGCCTGACGTTTCCCGCCCATCAAACGCAGGATGGCATCGGCAGTACGCGCTCGCAGCGGCAAAGTCGACTGGTGGCGAATAAAGTTGCGACGCGCAATCTGGTTAAACACTTCGATGATGATCGAGAAGCCAATCGCGGCATACAGGTAACCTTTCGGAATGTGGAAACCGAAACCTTCTGCCACCAGACTCAGACCAATCATTAACAGGAAGCTCAGACAGAGCACCACCACCGTGGGGTGCTGGTTAACGAATCGCGTCAGCGGTTTGGATGCCAGCAACATAACCGCCATCGCAATCACTACCGCCGCCATCATCACCGGCAGATGGTTAACCATCCCTACTGCAGTAATTACCGCATCCAACGAGAAGACGGCGTCAAGGATGACAATCTGTGTGACGACCACCCAGAAACTGGCGTAGCCTTTACCGTGGCCGGAATCATGATCGCGGTTTTCCAGCCGTTCATGCAGTTCGGTTGTTGCTTTGAACAGCAAGAATATCCCCCCGAACAACATAATCAGGTCGCGTCCGGAGAAGGAGAAATCCATGACGGTAAATAGCGGTTTGGTCAGCGTGACCATCCATGAAATCAGCGACAGCAGCCCCAGACGCATAATCAGCGCCAGTGATAACCCCAGCAAACGCGCTTTATCGCGTTGTTTTGGCGGCAGTTTGTCAGCAAGAATGGCGATGAAGACCAGGTTATCGATACCCAGCACAATTTCGAGAACAACAAGCGTGAGTAGCCCCGCCCAAATTGAGGGGTCCATTAAGAATTCCATGACAAGCTCCTGCTTAAGGAATAGCTATTCGACGCCAGAAATAATGCAGGCGTAACGACAAAATGCAAACGAAAGGTGCGGCATAGAGAGCCAGAAAGGTAGGCGTTAAAAGGCCTGATGCTGAAATGACGTCGGTGACGATCCATACTGCGGGCTACTGCCCTATACTCCATGGTTGTTAAACGGGAGTTAAACATATCAGAGACGCCTCTGATTTGGCAAAGATTTACCTTCCTTTGCAAACGAATGTGACAAGGATATTTTACCTTTCGAAATTTCTGCTAATCGAAAGTTAAATTACGGATCTTCATCACATAAAATAATTTTTTCGATATCTAAAATAAATCGCGAAACGCAGGGGTTTTTGGTTGTAGCCCTTATCTGAATCGATTCGATTGTGGACGACGATTCAAAAATACATCTGGCACGTTGAGGTGTTAACGATAATAAAGGAGGTAGCAAGTGACCATTGCTATTGTTATAGGCACACATGGTTGGGCTGCAGAGCAGTTGCTTAAAACGGCAGAAATGCTGTTAGGCGAGCAGGAAAACGTCGGCTGGATCGATTTCGTTCCAGGTGAAAATGCCGAAACGCTGATTGAAAAGTACAACGCTCAGTTGGCAAAACTCGACACCACTAAAGGCGTGCTGTTTCTCGTTGATACATGGGGAGGCAGCCCGTTCAATGCTGCCAGCCGCATTGTCGTCGACAAAGAGCATTATGAAGTCATTGCAGGCGTTAACATTCCAATGCTCGTGGAAACGTTAATGGCCCGTGATGATGACCCAAGCTTTGATGAACTGGTGGCACTGGCAGTAGAAACAGGCCGTGAAGGCGTGAAAGCTCTGAAAGCCAAACCGGTTGAAAAAGCCGCGCCAGCACCCGCTGCCGCAGCACCAAAAGCGGCTCCAACTCCGGCAAAACCAATGGGGCCAAACGACTACATGGTTATTGGCCTTGCGCGTATCGACGACCGTCTGATTCACGGTCAGGTCGCCACCCGCTGGACCAAAGAAACCAATGTCTCCCGTATTATTGTTGTTAGTGATGAAGTGGCTGCGGATACCGTTCGTAAGACACTGCTCACCCAGGTTGCACCTCCGGGCGTAACAGCACACGTAGTTGATGTTGCCAAAATGATTCGCGTCTACAACAACCCGAAATATGCTGGCGAACGCGTAATGCTGTTATTTACCAACCCAACAGATGTAGAGCGTCTCGTTGAAGGCGGCGTGAAAATCACCTCTGTTAACGTCGGTGGTATGGCATTCCGTCAGGGTAAAACCCAGGTGAATAACGCGGTTTCGGTTGATGAAAAAGATATCGAGGCGTTCAAGAAACTGAATGCGCGCGGTATTGAGCTGGAAGTCCGTAAGGTTTCCACCGATCCGAAACTGAAAATGATGGATCTGATCAGCAAAATCGATAAGTAACGTATTGTGTTGATTATCACTCAGTTTTCACACTTAAGTCTTACGTAAACAGGAGAAGTACAATGGAGATTACCACTCTTCAAATTGTGCTGGTATTTATCGTAGCCTGTATCGCAGGTATGGGATCAATCCTCGATGAATTTCAGTTTCACCGTCCGCTAATCGCGTGTACCCTGGTGGGTATCGTTCTTGGGGATATGAAAACCGGTATTATTATCGGTGGTACGCTGGAAATGATCGCGCTGGGCTGGATGAACATCGGTGCTGCAGTTGCGCCTGACGCCGCTCTGGCTTCTATCATTTCTACCATTCTGGTTATCGCAGGTCATCAGAGCATTGGTGCAGGTATCGCACTGGCAATCCCTCTGGCCGCTGCGGGCCAGGTACTGACCATCATCGTTCGTACTATTACCGTTGCTTTCCAGCACGCTGCGGATAAGGCTGCTGATAACGGCAACCTGACAGCGATTTCCTGGATCCACGTTTCTTCTCTGTTCCTGCAAGCAATGCGTGTGGCTATTCCGGCCGTCATCGTTGCGCTGTCTGTTGGTACCAGCGAAGTACAGAACATGCTGAATGCGATTCCGGAAGTGGTGACCAATGGTCTGAATATCGCCGGTGGCATGATCGTGGTGGTTGGTTATGCGATGGTTATCAACATGATGCGTGCTGGCTACCTGATGCCGTTCTTCTACCTCGGCTTCGTAACCGCAGCATTCACCAACTTTAACCTGGTTGCTCTGGGTGTGATTGGTACTGTTATGGCAGTGCTCTACATCCAACTTAGCCCGAAATACAACCGCGTAGCCGGTGCGCCTGCTCAGGCAGCTGGTAACAACGATCTCGATAACGAACTGGACTAACAGGTGAGCGAAATGGTTGATACAACTCAAACTACCACCGAGAAAAAACTCACTCAAAGTGATATTCGTGGCGTCTTCCTGCGTTCTAACCTCTTCCAGGGTTCATGGAACTTCGAACGTATGCAGGCACTGGGTTTCTGCTTCTCTATGGTACCGGCAATTCGTCGCCTCTACCCTGAGAACAACGAAGCTCGTAAACAAGCTATTCGCCGTCACCTGGAGTTCTTTAACACCCAGCCGTTCGTGGCTGCGCCGATTCTCGGCGTAACCCTGGCGCTGGAAGAACAGCGTGCTAATGGCGCAGAGATCGACGACGGTGCTATCAACGGTATCAAAGTCGGTTTGATGGGGCCGCTGGCTGGTGTAGGCGACCCGATCTTCTGGGGAACCGTACGTCCGGTATTTGCAGCACTGGGTGCCGGTATCGCGATGAGCGGCAGCCTGTTAGGTCCGCTGCTGTTCTTCATCCTGTTTAACCTGGTGCGTCTGGCAACCCGTTACTACGGCGTAGCGTATGGTTACTCCAAAGGTATCGATATCGTTAAAGATATGGGTGGTGGCTTCCTGCAAAAACTGACGGAAGGGGCGTCTATCCTCGGCCTGTTTGTCATGGGGGCATTGGTTAACAAGTGGACACATGTCAACATCCCGCTGGTTGTCTCTCGCATTACTGACCAGACGGGCAAAGAACACGTTACTACTGTCCAGACTATTCTGGACCAGTTAATGCCAGGCCTGGTACCACTGCTGCTGACCTTTGCTTGTATGTGGCTACTGCGCAAAAAAGTTAACCCGCTGTGGATCATCGTTGGCTTCTTCGTCATCGGTATCGCTGGTTACGCTTGCGGCCTGCTGGGACTGTAAGACTGTTGTACACTACCGGGGCCTTTTGGCCCCGTTTTTTTATCTGGAGGATTAATGACAATCACGGACCTGGTACTGATTCTTTTCATCGCCGCACTCCTGGCCTTCGCGATCTACGATCAGTTCATCATGCCCCGCCGTAACGGCCCCACCCTGCTGGCAATTCCTTTGCTCCGGCGTGGTCGCATCGATAGCGTTATCTTCGTCGGATTGATTGTCATTCTTATCTATAACAACGTCACGAATCATGGCGCGCTAATAACAACATGGTTATTAAGTGCACTGGCTCTGATGGGTTTTTATATATTCTGGATCCGCGTTCCGAAGATCATCTTTAAACAAAAAGGTTTTTTCTTCGCCAATGTCTGGATTGAATATAGCCGAATCAAAGCGATGAACTTGTCGGAAGATGGCGTGTTGGTGATGCAATTAGAACAGCGTCGGCTGTTAATCCGCGTTCGAAATATCGACGATCTGGAAAAAATTTATAAGCTTCTCGTATCAACTCAATAACTTATGAATTTAGCCAAAGCTATGTTTAGTGTATTTTTAATAATCAGACATAGCTTAGGCTATATTATCTCTTCCCTTATTTGTTATTTATTTTAACGTTTCATTGATATATAAATCTAAATAAAAATCGTTATCAATAAAGCAATGAAATAATATATTCCAACAGTTGTTTTATATTCTCAAAATATGTTAAGGTTGCGCCCTCATTTGGGGAGTAGCTGATTTCCAGATTCCGGAAATGTACGTGTCAACATACTCGTTGCAAAACGTGGCACGTACGGACTGAAGACTTTCAGTCAGGCGAGACCATATGCACATCAATCGCTATGCCTGCATGAACGCGAAAACCATCGCGGCTTGTTGTTCATGTATGCATGTTTGCTGGGGGCGATGATGTGTTTTATGGATACCCCGGTCAGGACGTTGTCATGAATATCACTGCTACTGTTCTTCTTGCGTTTGGTATGTCGATGGATGCATTTGCTGCATCAATCGGTAAAGGTGCCACCCTCCATAAACCGAAATTTTCTGAAGCATTGCGAACCGGCCTTATTTTTGGTGCCGTCGAAACCCTGACGCCGCTGATCGGCTGGGGAATGGGCATGTTAGCCAGCCGGTTTGTCCTTGAATGGAATCACTGGATTGCGTTTGTGCTGCTGATATTCCTCGGCGGGCGAATGATTATTGAGGGTTTTCGTGGCGCAGATGATGAAGATGAAGAGCCGCGCCGTCGGCACGGTTTCTGGCTACTGGTAACCACCGCGATTGCCACCAGCCTGGATGCCATGGCTGTGGGTGTTGGTCTTGCTTTCCTGCAGGTCAACATTATCGCGACCGCATTGGCCATTGGTTGTGCAACCTTGATTATGTCGACATTAGGGATGATGGTTGGTCGCTTTATCGGCTCAATTATTGGGAAAAAAGCGGAAATTCTCGGCGGGCTGGTACTGATCGGCATCGGCGTCCAGATCCTCTGGACGCACTTCCACGGTTAATAAGAACGCTGCCAGAGGTGAATATTAAAGTCCGTCTGGCAGTCGAACACTTCTTTTGCTGCCAGTGTTTGCCAGACTTCTGGCTTCGCACGCCAGGCAAACGGCGTCATCTGCAATAATGCGACGGCTTCATCACCGCGAAGACGCATCGGATAACACAACTCATCACTCTGCTGTAATGTAAAACCTTCCAGTTGTTCTGCATGAGGTGCATGAAGATGTACTTCATTGTAAATCAGCCCCTTCAGCTCCATCAAATGTCGCGGTCCCGGCGTGGCAGTAATGACCCAGCCGCCGGGCTTCACTACTCGTGCTAATTCTTCTGCTTTACACGGCGCGTAAATACGTATTATGGCGTCCATACTGGTATCGGAAAACGGCAAACGGTGGCTGGAAGCGACACAAAGAGTGACCTGCGGATAGCGTTTCGCCGCCGCTTTTATCGCTACCTTCGAGACATCCAGGCCAAACGTGGTGATTTCGGGCAACGCATCGGCAAATGCGTGTGTGTAATACCCTTCACCACAGCCAATATCCAGCACTGCCGTGGCCTTTTCATCAAGCCGTTCCCGCAGTTGGGCGACAATTGCATCACGCAGCGGCTGATAATGTCCGGCATCTAAGAATGCGCGGCGTGCTTGCATCATTTCCGCGCTGTCGCCCGGATCACGAGACCGTTTATGCTGAACGGGCAGCAGATTGACATACCCTTCTTTCGCCATATCAAACTGATGTCGCTGGGGACAGATATAGCTGTTTTTTTCACGCGAAAGAGGCTGATGGCAAAGTGGACAGGAAAACGACATGACAACTCCGGCAGGATACTAAAGGCCGCAAGTGTAACGCGAATCACGCGGCGGGCAAATATCCGAACGCCAGGAGCGAAGATAAAGCATAGTAAAAAGCCTCGCATTCGACGAGGCTTTATAGCGAGATTGAAGCGTATTCACACTTCAGATCAGTGGATTCGATCAGATAGCTGTTACGTTAACAGCTGCCGGACCTTTCTGGCCGTCCTGAATTTCGAACTCAACGTTCTGACCTTCAGCCAGAGTTTTGAAGCCATTACCCTGGATAGCGGAGAAGTGTACGAACACGTCTTTGCTGCCATCAGCCGGAGTAATGAAGCCAAAACCTTTAGACTCGTTGAACCACTTAACCTGACCTTTAATCTTTGCCATTTGAAAAATTCCTTAGATTGTTTTCTTCGCCCGCAGGCATAACATAGATAAAACTGACACATTACTGCATGAGGCACCAATATAAGGCTCGGCAGAGAAGCGGTATTCAACGTCAACGTGTTTACTCAGGACTTCTTTACTGAAAATGCCACACATAAACAGAACTGTACCTCGTTTAACCCGAAATCTGTTATCACATACAACGTTAATTATGGCAAGCCATTTTTAAACATGTCTCGATCAGACGCACAAATCTCGATACGTCTTCCACTTTTTTTGCACACTTATGCAACGGAATACGCGCCGATATATCATTGTGCTTAACCTTGCCAGTTCAGGCAGATACTTAAACTGGCGTAGTTTCTAACATAGTTCAATAAGTTCAGTTGTTCCAGGCCAGTGGGAGAAGTTATTACATAGTGCGTGCAATATCACATTTTCTGCTATGCAATGAATAAAAAGTTATATCACTTTTTCTCATAAAACAGTCAGTTAACGGCTATCAATTACCCTAAAGAGAAGTCAATCCCCAAAGGGATTGTAAATTTAAAATAAGAAAAATTGATGAGTGAGCAAAAAAATCAAGAGAGAAACGTTTCGCTAATAAATAATACCACACTTAATCACAAATCCGATGTAAACATCCTAATAAATTAATGAGGAAAATATCTTTTTCTGATATCCCGTTACGCAAATAAATAATATGATAATTATTTGAAGTCAGACCAGAGTTTTAATTTGAAGCAGTTGCACCATGATAGTGCGTATAATCAGGATGAATTGAGTAACCCTTCAACGACGGGGTTACTCAAGATTGAGGAAGGATTATCGTTCGGCGACCAGACGAATAATATCGTCGTCTTCAACCGATTTTTGACTCTCAATGGTCTTTTTATCTGCTTTCTCTGGTTCGTTTGCTTCGCACAAACGACGTAACAGTGCATTTTGACGTTTTTGCTGATCCAGCAACGCCTCAAGCAGTTCAATCTGTTCGTTAGTCCGAGAACTGGCACGATTAATAAAAAACCACAAGATGAGCCCGATAAGAAGAACCACCACCGATACAACCAAAGACGCAATGTTCATCACGCCTGAATTTACAACTTCGTTCATTTCACCACCTCTGAGTAGAGGCGCTATTCTACCACTGCTGGAGAGGAAGAAAATCTAGTGCTGAAAAAATGATATCACCACGGGATAAACTGGTTAATGGCACAAATTCCGCTGAAAAATTGTACATCCTGATCGCACATCATGTTGAATACCTGCGCCCAAAGCAGCAAGCAAGCCAACACCACGACAACCAGAACGACCCATCGAAACTTTTTCACTCCAATCTCCGCTTCACCTACCTTATGTCATTAAACTAGCATGCGTTAGTTAAACAGCGCCTAACTATGTCGATATTCGTGCTTTTTCGGAATGAGTAGCTTGCTTCAGCGCATATTGCCGCTACGATTAAGCGAACATAAAAAGAGAAGAGGTTGTAATGCGATTCATCATTCGCACAGTTATGCTGATAGCACTGGTATGGATAGGATTATTACTCAGCGGATATGGCGTTTTGATTGGAAGCAAAGAGAATGCCGCAGGATTAGGTTTGCAATGTACCTATCTGACTGCCAGAGGCACCAGCACGGTACAATACTTGCACACTAAAAGTGGTTTCTTGGGGATAACAGATTGCCCACTGTTACGTAAAAGCAATATCGTGGTCGATAATGGTTAAGGGTAATAAATAACCAGATTCTCACTCATGAGTAAAATATTCTTATAGCAAGCGCGTTTAATATAACGCACCTTCAACTTTATTTTTCTCATGCTAAATAAAGAACCTGTCTGTTTGATATTCCGACAGGTTCTTACTCTCATCAGAACGGATAGTCGTGATAACCCATTTGGGCAGAAATTTTGCGCGCTGCGGTATGCAACATTGCGACATATTCCTGTAAACGCTCTTCAGAGAAACGCAACGTCGGGAAGGAGATGCTCAAACCGGCAATGACCACGCCAAAGCGATCAAATACCGGTACCGCAATGCATCGCAGCCCTTCTTCCTGCTCTTCGTTATCTTCGCCATACCCCTGCTCGCGCACCTGGTCCAGAACGGGTAATAACGCTTCTGTACTGGTGATGGTCCGCTCGGTACTGCGTTTATACTCCACGCCCTCAAGAATTTGCTTCACTTCATCGCGATCGCGCCATGCCAGCAGTACCTTACCAATCGCGGTGCTGTACAGCGGATTACGACGCCCAATCCGTGAATACATGCGCAAATTGTACATAGAGTCAATTTTGTGAATGTAAACAATACTGTCTTCGTCCAGTGCGCCGAGGTGGATAGTTTCTTTGGTCAGGCGGGAGATCTCACGCATCTGGATATCTGCGCTACGAATTAAATCGACGTTTTGTAACGCGCGAGCGCCCAGTTCAAACAATTTCAGGGTCAGGGAATATTTCTCCGACTCCCCTTCCTGCGCCACATAACCTAAGGTTTTCATGGTCTGTAAAAAGCGATAAACGGTGCTTTTTGACATCATGACGCGCTGCGACAGCTCGGTTATCCCTATTTCGCGCTCTTCACCCAGCGCCTGCAAAATGCCAAAAACTTTTAGCACGGAAGATACAGAATCAGGCTGTTTATCCAGATCTGCGTTAGCCATTTATCACCTCATTGCGAGTGTTTTATAAAAATCAGAACTGTTTTTTATTATAATTTCGCACCAGGGTGGTCGCAATCCATCTTTTGCCGGTTAGTTACAATTCTGCGACATCCACCGTGAATATCAGTGCTAGAATCATACCCCTGTTGATTATTCACCAAAGATATAAAATTCCTATGCCAAAAGTTCAGGCCGACGGCCTGCCATTGCCCCAGCGATACGGTGCGATATTAACCATTGTGATTGGTATTTCGATGGCTGTCCTTGACGGCGCAATCGCCAACGTCGCCCTGCCAACAATCGCCACGGACCTTCATGCCACGCCAGCCAGTTCCATCTGGGTAGTGAACGCCTATCAAATCGCCATTGTCATCTCCCTGCTCTCGTTTTCGTTTCTGGGCGATATGTTTGGCTATCGACGTATTTATAAATGCGGTCTGGTCGTTTTTCTGTTGTCTTCACTGTTCTGCGCCCTTTCTGATTCGCTGCAAATGCTCACCCTTGCGCGTGTCATACAAGGTTTCGGCGGTGCAGCGTTGATGAGCGTTAATACCGCACTTATCCGCCTGATCTATCCACAACGTTTTCTGGGGAGAGGGATGGGCATAAACTCGTTTATTGTTGCCGTCTCTTCTGCTGCCGGGCCGACAATTGCTGCAGCAATCCTCTCCATCGCATCCTGGAAATGGTTATTTTTAATCAACGTACCGTTAGGTATTATCGCCCTGCTTCTGGCGATGCGTTTTCTGCCACCCAATGGTTCTCGCGCCAGTAACCCCCGTTTCGACCTGCCCAGCGCCGTGATGAACGCGTTAACCTTCGGCCTGCTTATCACTGCGTTGAGTGGTTTCGCTCAGGGGCAATCGCTGACGTTAATTGCTGCGGAACTGGTGGTAATGGTTGTTGTTGGTATTTTCTTTATTCGCCGCCAGCTTTCTCTTCCCGTACCGCTGCTACCGGTGGATTTACTGCGTATCCCGCTGTTTTCACTTTCTATTTGCACATCTGTTTGCTCTTTCTGCGCACAAATGCTGGCAATGGTTTCCCTGCCCTTTTACCTGCAAACCGTGCTCGGGCGTAGTGAAGTCGAAACAGGCTTACTTCTGACACCGTGGCCGTTAGCAACGATGGTGATGGCTCCGTTGGCAGGCTATTTGATTGAACGCGTACATGCAGGATTGCTGGGTGCTCTAGGGTTGTTCATCATGGCTGCGGGGCTTTTTTCCCTGGTTCTGCTGCCCGCGTCACCTGCGGATATCAATATTATCTGGCCGATGATCTTATGTGGCGCTGGATTTGGCTTGTTCCAGTCACCCAATAACCACACCATTATTACCTCCGCTCCTCGCGAACGTAGCGGTGGAGCCAGTGGCATGTTAGGAACGGCTCGTCTACTGGGTCAGAGTAGCGGCGCGGCACTGGTGGCGCTGATGCTAAATCAGTTCGGTGATAATGGTACGCACGTTTCGCTGATGGCTGCGGCTATTCTGGCAGTGATTGCTGCCTGTGTCAGTAGTTTACGTATCACTCAGCCACGATCCAGGGCATAAAAAAAGCGCGTCGATCAGGACGCGCTTTTTAGTATTTACTTCATATTACTTCAGGTATTCACCCGTACGCAGAGCTTCAATTCGTTTATCCAGCGGCGGGTGAGTCATGAACAACTCACTGAGCGATTTCGACTTACCGTTAATGCAGAAAGCCATCATGCTGGTTGCTTCTTGCGGTTCATAGCTGGTTTTCAGGCGCTGCAGCGCGGCAATCATTTTCTCGCGACCAACCAGTTTTGCCGAACCGGCATCAGCATGGAATTCACGATGACGCGAGAACCACATGGTGATAATGCTCGCAAGAATACCAAACACCAGTTCCAGAACCGTTGCAACCGCAAAGTAGATCAGCGGGTTGCCGTTGCTCTCTTCACCTTCATCACGATTTCCGCCCATAAAACCCGCGGCAAGCTGCGCCAGAATACGGGAAATAAAGATAACGAAGGTGTTCACCACGCCCTGAATCAGCGTCATGGTGACCATATCACCATTGGCGATGTGGCTGATTTCGTGAGCAATTACCGCCTCGGCTTCATCCGGGCTCATGTTCTGCAGCAAACCGGTGCTGACAGCAACCAGAGAGGCATCACGGCGCGCACCGGTTGCAAAAGCGTTGATGTCCGGCGCATGGTAGATAGCCACTTGCGGCATAGCGATCCCTGCCTGACGAGCCTGGGTTGCTACAGTATTAACCAGCCAACGTTCCCTTTCGTTACGCGGTTGCTCGATCACTTCCCCGCCAACAGATCGTAATGCCATCCATTTGGACATCAGAAGCGAAACGAAGGAACCACCAAAACCGAACAGCAAGGCCATGATCATCAGCCCCTGAACGCTGCTCGACTGTATCCCTGTCAGGCTCAGTACCAGCCCGAAAACGACCATTACGGCCAGGTTCGTTAGCAGGAAGAGCGCGATTCGCATCATAATTTTCTTTTTACCTCAGTTTAACAAAACGCAATATGCGATACCCACATCGTATGGGTTACGCGACTATTTTCAAGTCTGGATAGTGCGTAAGTCACCAGAAAGACACAACTTTACATTTTGTAGCATCTGATTTACGGCATCTTGCCGCTGTTAAAAAATCAGGCACAATTTCTTGTGCCTGATTGATATTACTTGACGGGAGCGGGTTGTTCCGCGGGTCTGGCTTTTTCAAGCTTCGCCAGATCGAGTGCGATATTCACCGTCTCATCCAGATAAGGATCCGGCTCCTGGTAATCTTTAGGTAGATCATCCAGCTTCTTCAACTCCGGTTTACCTTCGCGTTTAAAGCGTTCGTTCAAACGCGCCAGACGCGTCGCATCATCTTCATTATTCTCTTTCTCACGCACAGCGTAGTTCAGAGAAACGATATTGCGCTTGTCCTTCATAGCGTTGAAGCGCGCGATATCCTTCATGATGTTCTGGAACTCAGGATCTTTCGCGATACGCGCATTATGTTCCTTCAGCAGCTCCGGCCCAAAGGCCGTTAAATCGCCTGATTTCACATAAGTCGCGGCATCAATGCTATCCCACGGCAGCGCGTTATCTTCGAATTTCTCACCCGTTTCCGTTTCTTCATTACCCGTCGGCATGATGATGTCTGGCGTTACGCCTTTACGTTGCGTACTGCCGCCGTTAACGCGATAGAATTTCTGGATCGTGTACTGCACAGAACCCAGCGCTGGCCATTCAGGACGTAACATCTGATCGTAAATACGGTTCAATGAACGGTATTGCTGAACGGTGCCTTTACCAAACGTCGGTTCACCCACAACCAGCGCACGACCGTAATCCTGCATTGCCGCGGCAAAGATTTCTGAAGCCGAAGCACTGAAACGGTCAACCAGTACCACCAGCGGGCCTTTATAGAACACCTGCCCGTCGGTATCGCTGTCTTCACGAACCTTGCCGTTGTTATCGCGGACCTGAACAATGGGACCCGCAGGAATAAACAGACCTGAGAGCGATACCGCTTCGGTCAACGCCCCACCGCCATTGCTACGCAGGTCGATGATCACACTGCTGACATTCTGTTTTTCCAGTTTCTGCAGTTGAACTTTGACATCGTCTGTCAAACCCACATAGAAGCCCGGAATATCCAGCACGCCGACTTTCTCTTTACCGACGGTCTTCACCGACATTTTAACCGCGCGGTCTTCGAGACGAATACGTTCACGGGTCAATGTTACAGTGCGGGTCTTGGTCCCTTTACCAGCAGGTAAAATTTCCAGACGAACTTTACTGCCCTTCGGCCCTTTAATTAAGGCAACCACATCATCAAGACGCCAGCCAATCACGTCAACCATCGGCTTGCCTGTTTGACCAACACCGACAATTTTGTCACCAACGCTGATAGCTTTACTCTTCGCTGCCGGACCACCTGCCACCATCGAATTGATAACGGTGTAGTCATCATCCATTTGCAGCACTGCGCCAATACCTTCCAGCGACAAACTCATTTCAGTGTTGAACTGTTCGGTATTACGCGGGGAAAGATAGTTGGTATGCGGGTCGATTTCACGCGCAAACGCCGTCATTGCCAGCGAGAAAACATCTTCGCTGTTGGTTTGCGCCAGACGACGAATGGCAAATTTGTAGCGGCGTGTCAGGGTTTCACGAATTTCTTTATCCGTTTTTCCTGCCAGCTTCAGGCTTAACTCGTCGAATTTGACTTTACTGTCCCACAGCGCGTTCAACTCAGCCTCGTTTTTCGGCCAGGGCGCTTTGCTGCGGTCAAGGTTATAAGTGTCGTTGCCGGTGAAATCCATCGGCTTTTCCAGTACCGACAAAGCGTACTGGTAACGCTCAAAACGGCGCTTTTGCGCCAGATTGTAGAGATCGTAGAAAACGTCGAGTTTGCCTGAACGCAGTTCATCGCCTAACTCGGTTTTCTTTTTCGCGAACTGTTCAACATCGCTTGCCAGCAGCACGTTGTGGCTGTAATCGAGCAGATTCAGGTAGCGGTCAAAGATTTTGGCCGAAAATGCCTGATCGAGGTCGAACTGGCGATAATGAGAACGGGTGAAGCGCGACGTTACGCGCTCACTTACCGTCGCATGCTGCGTCTCTTCCTTTAATACCGGAATTTGATCAGCACGCGTGATATCTTCTACAGCGAAGGTCTGGCCTGCTATTGCAAGCAGGCCAGCTAACGCGGTAAGCCTAAAAAACATGTTCATGCCTGGCCCGGCCTCCGTTTCAGAACACCAGGTGTTCTGCGCGCACAATCAAAGACATACCCGAATTCAGCTGGACGCGGACGCCGTCTTTGGTGATTTCTAATACGGTGGCATCCATCGCGTTTTGACCCGCTTTCACCTTCAGGGCTTGTCCGACAGTCAGAGCTGAAATGTCAGAAACCGGGGTGTGCTGTTCTTCGCGAGGTGCTTTTACTGTTTTTGGCGCTTTCTCTACCGGCTTTTGCGCACGAGGTTTACGTTCAGCGCCTTCTTTGCGGCGTGGCGTGGTCGGACGTGGCTTGCGTTCGCGGCGCGGTGCGTCTTCTTTCTCACCAGCAGCTGCGGCAGCTTCGCGTTTTTTCGCTTGCTGTTCAGCACGCTGTGCCTGAACACGCGCTTTCGCTTCTTCAAGCTGCTTGCGAGCATGCTCTACATGTTGCTCGTCCAGCTCACCGCATGGGTTGCCGTCAAGATCGACACGCGTTGCGCCGGGTTTAACACCGTAAAGATAACGCCAGCTCGAAGTGTAGAGACGTAAAGCGGATCGTAATTGCGTTTTGCTCAGGTTCATTTCCCCGGCAACACGATCGACCAAATCCTGAAAAATACCGATTTTCAGCGGACGCGCTTCACCTTCCGCACTGAAACAGTGGGGAAAACGTTCGGCCAGAAACGCGATTACTTCTTTACTGCTATTCAACTTAGGTTGATTTTCCATGAAATTTCCTGATTACAACGGACGTAGCCAACAAGCGCAGGCATGAACAGGCGTCATTATAATGACGCTACCAGTAAATGCTACGTTATCCGTTGATTATCCTGCGACGCTCGCAAAGAATTTTTTGTAATCCGTCGTTGCAAGCACTTTTTCAAGCTGTGCCACAAGCTGACGTAAGCCTTGCTCGTCCTCGTCTGTAAAGCGACCGAAGACGGTACTATCGATGTCAAGAACACCAATAATCTGATTTTTCACCACCAGCGGCAGAACAATTTCAGAATTACTCGCCGCATCACAGGCAATATGCCCGTCAAACGCGTGAACATCCTCGATACGCTGCACTTGATTGCGGGCAACCGCAGTGCCGCACACCCCGCGCCCGACGGGTATCCGGACACAGGCAATTTTGCCCTGAAATGGTCCGAGTACCAGTGTATCGTCCTCAAGCAAATAAAAACCTGCCCAGTTTACGTCAGTGAGACGCTCGTATAACAACGCACTGGTGTTCGCAAGCGTTGCCAGAAAACTGGTTTCTCCCGCCATCAGCGCGTTAAAGTCGCGATTTAAATCCGCGTAAAATTCTGTTTTGTTCATTATATAATCACTTGTTTGTCTTACCTGGAACTGCCAGCCTATTAAAATAAGCATTAAATGCGTTAATGCTCAAGATCATTCCCATCATGGGTTAAGATTAATGTTAATTCTTATTACATTTGGCACGTCATGGCTCTTAACACACCACAAATTACGCCGACAAAAAAGATAACAGTGAGGGCAATCGGCGAGGAACTGCCGCGTGGTGATTACCAACGTTGCCCGCAATGTGACATGCTGTTTAGCCTGCCCGAGATAAATTCTCATCAGAGTGCCTATTGTCCGCGCTGTCAGGCAAAAATTCGCGACGGGCGCGACTGGTCGCTAACGCGCCTGGCGGCAATGGCTTTCACCATGCTGTTGCTGATGCCGTTTGCCTGGGGCGAACCGCTGTTGCATATCTGGCTGTTAGGTATTCGTATCGACGCCAACGTCATGCAAGGCATCTGGCAAATGACCAAACAGGGCGATACGATAACGGGGGCGATGGTCTTTTTCTGCGTTATTGGTGCCCCCCTCATTCTGGTGTCCTCCATAGCATATTTATGGTTTGGTAACCGACTGGGAATGAATTTACGTCCGGTACTGCTGATGCTTGAGCGACTTAAAGAGTGGGTAATGCTGGATATCTACCTGGTCGGCATTGGCGTTGCTTCTATAAAGGTACAGGATTATGCCCATATCCAGGCGGGTGTCGGCTTGTTCTCTTTTGTGGCGTTGGTGATTTTAACGACGGTGACGTTGTCACATCTTAATGTCGAGGAGCTGTGGGAGCGATTTTATCCGCAGCGCCCCGCTACGCGTAGGGACGAGAAACTTCGTGTCTGTCTTGGGTGCCATTTTACCGGCTATCCTGATCAGCGTGGTCGCTGCCCGCGTTGCCATATCCCGCTACGCCTGCGTCGCCGTCATAGTTTGCAAAAATGCTGGGCGGCGCTGTTAGCGTCAATCGTTTTGTTGTTACCTGCCAACCTGTTGCCTATTTCTATCATTTATCTGAACGGAGGACGGCAGGAAGATACAATTCTTTCCGGAATTATGTCGCTGGCAAGTAGCAACATTGCGGTTGCGGGAATCGTGTTTATCGCCAGTATTCTGGTACCGTTTACTAAAGTGATCGTCATGTTCACTTTACTGTTGAGCATTCATTTTAAATGCCAGCAAGGTTTACGCACACGCATTCTGTTACTGCGGATGGTGACCTGGATTGGTCGCTGGTCGATGCTCGACCTGTTTGTCATATCTTTAACCATGTCGCTGATTAATCGCGATCAGATCCTCGCTTTTACTATGGGACCGGCTGCGTTTTATTTTGGCGCAGCCGTAATTTTGACTATTCTTGCTGTGGAATGGCTGGACAGCCGCTTACTTTGGGATGCACATGAGTCAGGAAACGCCCGCTTCGACGACTGAAGCGCAGATTAAAAATAAACGCCGTATCTCACCTTTCTGGCTGCTGCCTTTCATCGCGCTAATGATTGCCGGTTGGCTGATTTGGGACAGTTATCAGGACCGGGGTAATACCGTCACCATCGACTTTATGTCGGCGGATGGTATTGTCCCGGGCCGTACGCCTGTTCGTTATCAGGGCGTTGAAGTCGGAACAGTGCAGGATATCAGCCTCAGCGACGATCTTCGTAAGATTGAAGTCAAGGTCAGCATCAAGTCCGATATGAAAGATGCGCTGCGCGAAGAGACTCAATTCTGGCTGGTGACGCCAAAAGCATCGTTGGCAGGTGTCTCTGGGCTGGACGCCCTCGTCGGTGGGAACTATATCGGCATGATGCCGGGTAAAGGTAAAGAGCAGGATCACTTTGTCGCACTCGATACCCAACCGAAATATCGGCTGGACAATGGCGATCTGATGATCCACCTGCAAGCCCCCGATCTCGGTTCGCTGAACAGCGGTTCATTGGTCTATTTCCGCAAGATCCCGGTGGGAAAAGTCTACGACTATGCCATCAATCCCAACAAACAAGGCGTGGTGATTGATGTCCTGATCGAGCGGCGTTTTACCGATCTGGTGAAAAAAGGTAGCCGTTTCTGGAACGTTTCCGGCGTTGATGCCAATGTCAGTATCAGTGGCGCGAAGGTGAAACTGGAAAGCCTGGCGGCACTGGTTAACGGTGCGATTGCCTTCGATTCACCAGAAGAGTCGAAACCTGCCGAGGCGGAAGATACCTTTGGTCTGTATGAAGACCTCGCCCATAGCCAGCGTGGCGTAATAATAAAACTGGAACTGCCGAGTGGGGCCGGATTAACCGCCGACTCGACGCCATTAATGTATCAGGGACTGGAAGTCGGACAGCTAACTAAACTGGATTTAAATCCTGGTGGTAAAGTCACTGGGGAAATGACAGTTGATCCCAGCGTCGTTACCCTGCTTCGTGAAAATACCCGCATCGAATTACGTAATCCGAAATTATCCCTTAGCGATGCCAATCTCAGCGCCCTGCTGACTGGCAAAACCTTCGAGTTGGTACCCGGCGATGGCGAGCCACGCAAAGAGTTCGTTGTTGTGCCAGGCGAAAAAGCACTGCTGCATGAACCTGATGTTCTGACGCTGACCCTGACCGCGCCGGAAAGTTACGGTATTGATGCTGGTCAGCCGCTCATTCTTCACGGCGTGCAGGTAGGCCAGGTTATCGATCGTAAACTCACCAGCAAAGGCGTCACCTTTACCGTCGCCATCGAGCCTCAGCATCGAGAACTGGTAAAAGGCGATAGCAAATTTGTCGTCAACAGCCGTGTCGACGTGAAGGTGGGGCTGGATGGCGTTGAGTTTCTCGGTGCCAGCGCCTCAGAATGGATTAACGGCGGGATACGTATTCTGCCGGGCGATAAAGGCGAGATGAAAGCCAGCTATCCACTGTATGCCAATCTGGAAAAAGCGCTGGAGAACAGCCTTAGCGATTTACCCACCACAACCGTGAGTTTGAGTGCAGAGACGCTGCCGGATGTGCAGGCAGGATCGGTAGTGCTGTACCGTAAATTTGAAGTTGGTGAAGTTATTACCGTGCGTCCGCGAGCTAACGCGTTTGATATCGATCTGCATATTAAGCCGGAGTATCGCAACCTTCTGACCAGCAATAGCGTGTTCTGGGCAGAAGGCGGGGCGAAAGTTCAGCTGAATGGTAGTGGCCTGACCGTACAGGCATCCCCGCTCTCCAGAGCATTAAAAGGGGCTATTAGCTTCGATAACCTCAGTGGTGCCAGCGCCAGTCAGCGTAAAGGCGACAAACGTATTCTGTATGCTTCCGAAACAGCGGCCCGTGCGGTTGGTGGGCAGATTACGCTTCACGCTTTCGATGCCGGAAAACTGGCGGTCGGGATGCCAATTCGCTATCTCGGTATTGATATCGGGCAAATCCAGACGCTGGATCTGATTACCGCGCGCAATGAAGTACAGGCAAAGGCGGTGCTCTATCCGGAATATGTCCAGACCTTTGCTCGCGGTGGTACGCGCTTCTCAGTGGTCACACCGCAAATTTCGGCAGCTGGCGTTGAGCATCTTGATACTATCCTCCAGCCGTATATCAACGTCGAACCAGGCCGGGGCAATCCTCGCCGCGACTTTGAATTACAAGAGGCCACCATTACTGATTCGCGTTACCTGGATGGCTTAAGCATTATTGTTGAAGCGCCGGAAGCCGGTTCGTTAGGTATTGGTACGCCTGTGCTGTTCCGTGGTCTGGAAGTCGGTACGGTTACAGGAATGACGCTGGGGACATTGTCAGATCGCGTGATGATTGCGATGCGCATCAGTAAACGCTATCAACACCTGGTGCGTAACAATTCCGTCTTCTGGTTGGCATCGGGTTACAGTCTGGACTTTGGTCTGACGGGCGGCGTAGTGAAAACCGGCACCTTTAACCAGTTTATCCGTGGCGGCATCGCCTTCGCCACGCCTCCGGGTACGCCACTGGCACCGAAAGCCCAGGAAGGCAAACACTTCCTGTTGCAGGAAAGTGAACCGAAAGAGTGGCGTGAATGGGGAACTGCGCTTCCCAAATAATGCCCACTGCTCCGGCGTGCCTGCGCCGGAGCGTTTATGCTAAACTGCGCGCCTGTTTTTTTGCCAGTGGTACATGCTCGTGGCCCAACACACCGTTTATTTCCCGGACGCCTTTCTGACACAAATGCGCGAAGCGATGCCTTCGACGCTCTCATTTGATGATTTTCTTGCCGCCTGTCAGCGCCCGTTGCGCCGCAGCATTCGCGTTAATACGCTGAAAATCTCCGTTGCTGATTTCCTGCAATTAACCGCTCCTTATGGCTGGACGCTTACGCCAATTCCGTGGTGTGAAGAAGGTTTCTGGATTGAACGCGACAATGAAGATGCATTGCCATTGGGTAGTACCGCCGAGCATTTAAGCGGCCTGTTTTATATTCAGGAAGCCAGTTCAATGTTGCCCGTTGCCGCCTTGTTTGCTGACGATAATGCACCACAGCGGGTGATGGATGTCGCAGCTGCGCCAGGCTCCAAAACGACGCAAATTGCCGCGCGGATGAATAACGAAGGGGCAATCCTTGCCAATGAGTTTTCCGCCAGTCGGGTAAAAGTGTTACATGCCAATATCAGCCGCTGTGGCATCAGTAATGTTGCGCTCACACATTTTGATGGCCGCGTGTTTGGTGCGGCAGTGCCAGAAATGTTCGATGCCATTTTGCTGGACGCTCCCTGCTCTGGCGAAGGCGTGGTGCGTAAAGATCCCGATGCGCTAAAAAACTGGTCACCAGAAAGCAATCAGGAAATCGCAGCTACACAACGGGAGCTTATCGACAGCGCCTTTCATGCATTACGTCCTGGTGGTACGCTGGTTTACTCGACCTGTACCTTAAACCAGGAAGAAAACGAAGCCGTTTGCCTGTGGCTGAAAGAGACTTACCCCGACGCAGTAGAGTTTTTACCACTTGGCGATCTCTTCCCTGGTGCAAACAAAGCGCTGACCGAAGAAGGCTTTTTGCATGTTTTCCCACAAATTTACGACTGCGAAGGCTTCTTCGTTGCTCGTCTGCGTAAAACTCAGGCGATTCCCGCCTTACCCGCCCCCAAATACAAAGTGGGCAATTTCCCGTTCAGCCCGGTGAAAGATCGCGAAGCTGGACAAATTCGTCAGGCGGCTGCAGGTGTTGGCTTAAACTGGGATGAAAACCTGCGCCTCTGGCAGCGTGACAAAGAACTGTGGTTGTTCCCGGTGGGCATTGAAGCCCTGATCGGTAAAGTCCGATTTTCTCGGTTGGGGATTAAACTTGCCGAGACGCACAACAAAGGTTATCGCTGGCAGCATGAAGCGGTTATTGCTCTTGCCTCACCCGATAATATGAATGCATTCGAGCTGACACCGCAGGAAGCGGAGGAGTGGTATCGCGGGCGCGATGTTTACCCGCAAGCCGCGCCAGTGGCGGATGATGTATTGGTTACTTTCCAGCATCAACCGATTGGTTTAGCCAAACGGATTGGTTCGCGATTGAAAAACAGCTATCCGCGTGAACTGGTGCGCGATGGGAAACTTTTTACCGGTAACGCCTGACAGCGCACAAAAAAAGCGCACTTTTTGACTGGCACATTCGGCTGCCTCAACTAGGCTGAAAAATGGTGCGATCGGACTGGTCGTACCACAATCGGCAGCTAAATGGAGAGCACGAAGATGAAAACCAGTGTGCGCATAGGCGCTTTTGAAATCGACGACGGCGAATTACACGGTGAATCGCCAGGTGATCGAACGTTAACCATTCCTTGTAAATCTGACCCCGATTTATGTATGCAACTGGATGCCTGGGATGCTGAAACCAGTATCCCTGCCCTGCTAAATGGCGAACACTCTGTCCTTTACCGTACCCGTTACGATCAACAATCTGATGCCTGGATTATGCGTCTTGCCTGATCCAAAAAGAACCCGTCGGCATGGCGGGTTATTTGTCCTGGTTATTCCCCCGTTGTAAAATCTCTCCTAAACTTAACGGTACGGCACCACACTTCGGGGATGAAATGTTCGCGCTGGTACTTTTTGTTTGCTACCTGGATGGCGGTTGTGAAGATATTGTTGTGGATGTCTACAACACGGAACAGCAGTGTCTTTATTCTATGAGCGATCAACGGATCCGCCATGGCGGTTGTTTTCCGATTGAGGATTTTATAGATGGTTTCTGGCGACCAGCACAGGAGTATGGTGATTTTTAATTATTGCAATTGCACAAGAGTCAGTTCGCCCCCAAAGACAGCACCGGTATCAATATAATGCAGGTTGCCAATATCCACGCGATGTCGCAACGGTGTATGACCAAACCAGAAATGATCAGCACCTGTAATTCCCTGCCCTTTTTGGCGTTCACCTAATCGCGAGCGGCTCCACAAGACCTGATGCAAATCAACGTCCTTTTGCCATTCATAAACATCATCTGGATAATCGGCATGAGCAATAACATGTTTGCCGGTACGACTGTGTACTTCAAGAATAAAGGGCAAATGCTGACATTTTTCCAGCGCCGTTTTCGCTTGTTTCTGTTGATTATCTGCCAGCGCAATAAACCAGTCGCCGCCATTCATCAACCACAAAGACATCTGCTGGGATGCCAGCGCATCCATCGCCATCTGTTCATGATTGCCTCTTACCGCACAAACCCAATGTTGTTCCAGTAACTGCAGACAACGTAAACTTTGCGGCCCACGATCGATAACGTCTCCTACTGAGATAAGTAAATCTCGCCACGGATCAAAACGACAATGCCATAATTTGCGGCGCAACTGCTCAAGACAACCGTGTATATCGCCAGAAAGCCAGATATGTCGCCATTGATGACCCGCAATTCTCTGATAAACGGGCGCAGGCTGTTTCATCAATATTTTCCTCCCGCGCTAAAGATCACATAATCTTAACAAGAATGTTAAAAAACGCTGGACTCAGACAGTAGAGTGTGTGTTATGGTTGACTATAAAGTCAGCGAAGGAAATGCTTCTGGCTTTTAACAGATAAAAAGAGACCGAACACGATTCCTGTATTCGGTCCAGGGAAATGGCTCTTGGGAGAGAGCCGTGCGCTAAAAGTTGGCATTAATGCAGGCTTAGTTGCCTTGCCCTTTAAGAATAGATGACGACGCCAGGTTTTCCAGTTTGCGTGCAAAATGGTCAATAAAAAGCGTGGTGGTCATCAGCTGAAATGTTAAAAACCGCCCGTTCTGGTGAAAGAACTGAGGCGGTTTTTTTATTGGAAATCAAAAGGCTATTTTAGGTAATTAACAGAGTTTTTCAGCTCGTTCTATAAACGGTGCCAGACTCATTTTTTCGCCGGGATTGTTAGGATCATCAATCTGAATCACCGAAATGGGTTGGGCTTTAGTCTTCCCACTGGCAACTTCCTTTTGTGCGATATCGTTTAAAGGATACTGCACGAGGGTACTTGGGTTGATGACATACAAAGCATTACCCGGTCGGCAAGTCAGCATCACCTCTTCGCGATTAAACGCCCATTTGTCTTTACCCACTTCAAAACGGCTGACGGTAATCACCTGCGGTGCAGCCAGCGCCGCTGCAGAACTGGTGAGTAACAGAAACGCCAGAATACTTTTTTTCATCATTTTCGTAATCCATCAAAAAGGTTCGAGAGTCGCAAGCAGGCTGATGATCACCAGCACTACCGCACCTATCGCCCATTCGAGTTTAGTCATCCACACAAACCAGGGTGCCGCACGATCTTCATCCTGCCTCATGCGCGGTACAAGAACATAACGATTAGCCAGCGCAATGACCACCATAATCATCACCAGGATGGCTTTGAGCAATAAGAGTTGGCCCCAGTAAGTCGTTAGCGTGGGGGGAAATCCGGTAATCAACAATGCATTAAGCACGCCGCTTGCCAGTACGCCGATCACCGCAAAATGCCCGCACCAGGAAAAACGCATCAGCGCCTGAATAGCCTGGTGTCGCCAACGGCCTTTGATGAGTTGCATACACCAGAGCACCGGCAGTAATCCCCCAAACCACGCCGCCGCACAAATCAGGTGAATCGCGTGATTAGTCTGATGGATTTTCGCCGTTACCCCTTCATTCAGCGTCGCATGCCCGATTCCCGCCAGCAGAATAAATTGCGCGGTAGTGAGCATAAACAGCAAACGTGGCATATTCCGCGGTTGCATAAGGGCGACGATCAACGTTACGAGGGCGAGAACAATTTGCCATAACCAGACGCCACCAAACTGCGTTTGCAAAACAGCCTGCCAAATGTTTGGCGAAAATACATCTGCCCATCCCGTTCCCATCAACCCGCCCTGAACGGCGAGCATTGCAGTGGCACTGATCAAACTCCAGACGGCAGCGTGCTGTTGTAAACGCAGAAAACGCTTCGCCAGCAAGCGACGAATCGTTAAGGGGGCCAGCCAGGCACCGTACATTGCGAAGCCAAAGACCAGCATCAGCGAGGTGAAATGGATAAATCGCAGCGCGATCCAGGTAAACGCCAGCATGATTTATTTCACGCTAAAGGTGTAGTGTCCTTTCGTTTTATGCCCGTCCACCGAAACAACATGCCAGTCAACGATGTAGGTTCCGGGTTTCAGCGAATCGGCCAGTGGAACAATCAGTTGCTTTTGGTCCTGCTCATTTCGCTTCGCCGGTAATGTTTTAATATTTTCGTTTTTTGGCCCCGTGATTTTTGCACCACTGAATCCTGTTTCAACACCTTCCGAGAAGTTTAAAGTGATTGCCTGCGGTGCAGCTGTCACTTGCGCGTTTGCCGCAGGATACTGATGCGTTAAATGCGCATGTGCCCAGACGGAAGGTGTCACCAACGAAGTGGTCAGGATTGCCAGCGCGTAGCGAAGGGAGCGTGCAGTTGAAGTCATATTATCTATTCCTTTTTGTAATAACTTTTTTACAGAGCATAACCTTGTCTAATGTCTGAGTCGAGGATCATCAATTCCGGCTTGCCATCCTGGCTCACTCTTAGTAACTTTTGCCCGCGAATGATGAGGAGATTAAGAATGCTGAAGAATCTGGCTAAACTGGATCAAACAGAAATGGATAAAGTGAATGTCGATTTGGCGGCGGCCGGGGTGGCATTTAAAGAACGCTACAATATGCCGGTGATCGCTGAAGCGGTTGAACGTGAACAGCCTGAACATTTGCGCAGCTGGTTTCGCGAGCGGCTTATTGCCCACCGTTTGGCTTCGGTCAATCTGTCACGTTTACCTTACGAGCCCAAACTTAAATAAAACTTATACAGAGTTACACTTTCTTACATAACGCCTGCTAAATTATGAGTATTTTCTAAACCGCACCCATAATTTGCAGTCATTTTGAAAAGGAAGTCATTATGTCGTTCTGGAAAGTTGCAGCAGCGCAATATGAGCCTCGTAAAACCTCACTCACCGAACAGGTAGCTCATCATCTGGAGTTTGTGAGGGCCGCCGCCAGGCAACAATGTCAGCTGTTAGTTTTTCCATCGCTTTCTTTACTGGGGTGTGATTATTCGCGACGTGCCCTTCCTGCCCCACCCGATCTCTCACTGTTAGACCCGCTTTGTTATGCCGCAACGACCTGGCGAATGACCATCATTGCCGGCCTTCCCGTTGAATATAACGATCGCTTTATTCGTGGAATTGCGGTGTTCGCACCGTGGCGAAAAACGCCTGGGATCTACCATCAGAGTCATGGTGCATGTCTGGGTCGTCGTTCCAGAACCATCACGGTGGTCGATGAACAACCGGAAGGTATGGATATGGACCCGACCTGTTCACTGTTTACTACAGGGCAATGTCTGGGAGAACCCGACCTGCTGGCGTCGGCCCGTCGCTTACAATTTTTTTCACATCAGTACTCGATTGCCGTGCTGATGGCAAATGCCCGTGGTAACAGTGCACTATGGGATGAATATGGTCGTCTCATCGTTCGCGCCGATCGTGGTTCATTATTGTTAGTCGGTCAGCGTTCATCACAGGGTTGGCAAGGCGATATCATTCCATTACGCTAGGCTTTTTCGGCCTGGAGCATGCCATGTTGCGCATTATCGATACAGAAACCTGCGGTTTGCAGGGAGGGATCGTTGAGATTGCCTCTGTTGATGTCATTGACGGAAAAATCGTCAACCCCATGAGCCACCTGGTGCGCCCCGATCGTCCTATTAGTCCACAAGCGATGGCGATTCATCGCATCACCGAAGCCATGGTCGCCGATAAACCGTGGATTGAAGATGTGATCCCACACTATTACGGTAGTGAATGGTATGTCGCGCATAACGCCAGCTTTGACCGCCGCGTACTGCCTGAGATGCCCGGTGAGTGGATTTGCACTATGAAACTGGCCCGTCGTTTGTGGCCTGGGATCAAGTACAGCAATATGGCGTTATATAAAACACGCAAGCTCAATGTACAGACGCCGCCGGGCCTGCATCATCACCGCGCGTTGTATGACTGTTATATCACCGCCGCGTTGCTTATCGATATTATGAACACCTCCGGCTGGACGGCAGAACAGATGGCCGATATCACCGGACGTCCGTCGTTGATGACGACCTTCACCTTTGGCAAATACCGTGGCAAAGCGGTTTCCGACGTTGCCGAACGCGATCCGGGCTATCTGCGCTGGTTATTTAATAACCTGGACAGCATGAGCCCGGAGCTGCGTTTAACACTGAAACATTATCTGGAAAATACTTAGTCCGCAGGCGTAGCGGGTAATGTTCCCTGCGCCAGCGCGACCAGAAAAGCATATTCCATCGCTACGCCTTCGTACGATTTAAAGCGACCAGATTTACCGCCATGGCCTGAGTCCATGTCGGTACAGAGCAATAAAAGATGGTCATCGGTTTTCAGCTCGCGCAATTTAGCGACCCATTTTGCCGGTTCCCAATATTGCACCTGAGAATCGTGCAAACCGGTCGTTACCAGTAAATGCGGATAAGCCTGTGCGGTGACGTTGTCATATGGGCTGTAGCTTTTCATGTACTCGTAATATTGCGGATCCTGCGGATTCCCCCACTCTTCAAACTCACCAGTGGTAAGAGGAATTGATTCATCAAGCATCGTTGTTACAACATCAACAAACGGTACCTGGGCGATAACGCCGTGGAATAATTCCGGGCGTTGATTAATTGCAACGCCCATCAACATGCCCCCCGCACTCCCGCCCATCGCATAACAAAGCGAAGGAGAGCCATAGCCCAGTTTTAACAATGCATCGCAGGCATCAAGATAATCATTAAACGTATTTTTCTTTTTCAGAAATTTTCCGTCTTCGTACCATTGTTGCCCCAGCTCACCACCGCCGCGAACATGGACAATGGCGTAGACAAAGCCACGATCTAACAAACTCAAGCGGCTAAAACTGAAATCGGCATCAATACTTGCGCCGTAAGAACCATAGCCATACACCAGCAACGGGTTGTGTCCTTTGCGAAAATGTTTGCGATGGTAGACCAACGAAACCGGAACTTCGACGCCATCACGGGCGACTATCCACAGGTGTTCACTGCGGTAATTCGCCGCATCAAAACCAGGAACTTCCGTTTGTTTTAATACACGACGCTCACCGGTATCCATATCCAGTTCAAACAAAGTATCTGGTGTGGTCATGGAAGAATAACCATAACGCAATCGCGCGGTTTCAGGTTCTGGATTGTAGGCAATCCAGGTCACATAGGCCGGATCATCAAAGGCAATACCAATGACTTCCCGGGTCTTGCGGTTAATTTGGCGCAAACTGGTTAACCCGCGCTGACGCTCTTCAACCACCAGCCAGTCGGTAAACAGCGTAAACCCTTCCAGCATAATGTTATCGCGTGGCGGAATTAACTCTTCCCACTGTTGCTCATCACGCAGGCGGGTACGGTATAAGCCAAAGTTTTTGCCATGGCGGTTGGAACGCAGATAAAACCGATGCTGGTAGTGATCAAGGCTGTATTCGTGATCTTTGCGGCGCGGCAGAAAAACAAACGGCTCGGCATCGGCCATTTCCGCGTCCAGCAGGCGAACTTCACTGGTGGTGGCGCTGGCCAAATGAATGACTACATAGTGCTTCGAGGTCGTTTTATGCAGGCTGACGTAATAGGTATCGTCTTTTTCTTCGTAGATCAGTTTATCTTGCGATGCTGGCGTACCGATGGCGTGACGCCAGACCTGATAAGGCAGCAGCGTCACCGGATGCTTGCGAACATAGTAGAAAGTCCAGGAGTCATTTGCCCAGACAAAGCTGGGTTCAACGTTATCCAGCAGTTCCGGGTACCAGTTACCAGTTTCCAGATTACGAAAACGAATGCCGTACTGGCGTCGGGAAAGAAAATCTTCTGCCAGCGCCATAATGGTGTTATCGGGCGTAATCGCCATTCCGCCCATCGAATAAAACTCACTATGAGCTGCGCGCTTATTGGCATCGAGCAATGTTTCCCACTCATCCCACTCTTCACTGAATGCCGATTGACGCTGGTAGATAGCATATTCACAGCCTGGTTCATAAATATGCCGATAGCGGTAGCCATTTTTGATGTAGGGCGCAGAAACTTCTCGTTGCGGAATGCGGTCGATGATTTCCTTTAAGATGCGATCCTGCAAGGCTTGTTGTGAGGCCATCACCCGATGACCGTAACTATTTTCTTGTTGCAGGTAGTCCAGGACTTCTGGCTGAGAACGCGTATCGTCCCGCAGCCAGTAGTAATTATCGATGCGCGTATCGCCATGAAGCGTCATGGCGTGGGGAATGCGGGCGGCTTTTGGTAGCATGTTATTGTTCTTTCTGGTTGAAACATCTTATAAGGGTGGCAAAACTCACCGGGGATGCAAGCGAAACAGGGGAGTCATTGCTTAGATGATGACAGGTAATGGCGCGGATATCGAATGTTATGCAGACAGAGAAAATCAGCCTGTTCAAATGGCTGTGCGATTCTGGATAGCCCGAAATAGTCAACTTCAGGCTATCCAGAGAGCGGAATTATTCCGCCAAAGTGCGTTTTTGCTGTTCGAGATCGCGTTCAATGCCGTCACGAACATCCTGGGGGATTTTCAGCGCGTCACCCAGTGCATTCAGGTAACTGCGTTCCATAAAATGGTCAATATCAATAGCCGCGCAACTCAGGAAATAGATTTCCAGCGCCTCTTCTTCATTGCGGACCCCGGTAGCCAGGCGTTGTGGATCCAGCGGTTGTTCGATTGCCTGCTCAATGAGTACACGCCCCTGCTCTTCCACGCCGGCTTCACGCAATTGCTGGTCGATTGCCGCACGTTCTTTGGCATCAATATGACCATCACTTTTAGCGGCAAAGACCAGCGCAAGGATCAAACGTTCTGTACGCTCATCCAGCGGCGTACTTTGCGCGCCAAACTGCGGTTCGTCCTGATGCGCCGCGCGAATTTTATCTTTGTATTTATTCCACAGCACCGTACCCGCTACCGCTCCGCCGCCAACCAGTAACGCGTTGGTGCCATATTTCGTAAGAAGTTTACGTGCTGATTTATTTGCGACCAGCAGCCCAGCCAGTCCGCCTAATGCGCCTGGCACTAACAGTTTGCCCAATCCCTGATCCGCAGACGAGGAGGTAGAAGAACTGCTTTGCCCAAGCAGGGATTGCAGTTGATTTAACCAGTTAGCCATATTTGCTCCTCAATAACCATTTTTAGTGCCTGTAGCATAGCGGATGAGGATGTCAGAAAATGTATATCGAGACAAAAGATGCGCAAATAAGCGGGGCGGTAGGCCGTTATTCAAAGAAATTCGCGCCAGGTAAGGTATTTACTGTATATCAGGTGATAAGGGTATTTTAGGTGAAAGTAGTTTGTCGTTTTGAGTGGCATTGTTTGATGCTGATTGCCCGATGCGACGCTGTTGCGTCTTCTCAGGCCTACGATTGTGGTGCGTTCTGGGGCGGACAAGGCACTCGCGCCGCATCCGCCAACGGTCAATCGAATTATCAGAAGCCATTAACGCCGCTGATATTCCGCCATTCCCGCTTTGCAGTCCACGCTGACCTGGTAATGAATATCGGCACTTTTACCACGCACGGTTAGCGGTACTGACCATTTATCATCTTTACCCTGAATGTCCTGCAAACTGACCCAAGCCACGGGATCGGCCTGACCGACAATTTTTTGATCATCTGCCCAGCGCGCCACGCGATTTTGTTGATAATCACGTTTTACGCTCGCGGCAATTCCGGCAGCATCCAGACCTTCACACTTTGGGAAAGTGACCGACTTGCTGGTTTCATTATTGGCAGCGAAAACTGATGCGCAGGCAGAAACCAACAACAGCCCTAAAAACGCCCCTCTTTTTTTCATGTTTTTCTCCATAGCACAATGATTCAGGAGAAAGCATGGTACAAATTGTCAGGAGCGCAAGTTGCTTCAGACCGCGTGTGAGGCATCTTCCTCTTCGGATTCAGCACCGACGACCTGTGGGGACGGTAATTTGCCGGTTTTCAGAATGGTGCTCAGCACATCTTTTTGTTCTGCCAGCCATAGCGAAAGGGCTTCACGTTGCTCGTCTTCCATTTGCACTGGAGAATTTGTCAGCCAGGTGTCAAGCAGATCCGCCGTATCAAGCATTTTATCATAAGCATCGGCTTCCTTTTTGCTGGTAAACGACATTTTCTCTTCGCCCTCACGAATGACTACGTATTTAACTTCAACCGCCATTTGCAGCCTCTCATAATAACTGTGATTTTATACAGTATATTTCTTTTCGGTTGAGAAATCAACATCAGCAATAAAGACACACGCAAACGTTTTCGTTTATACTGCGCGCGGAATTAATCAGGGGATATTCGTTATGACGTTATTAGGCACTGCGCTGCGTCCGGCAGCAACTCGCGTGATGTTATTAGGCTCCGGTGAACTGGGTAAAGAAGTGGCAATCGAGTGTCAGCGTCTCGGCGTAGAGGTGATTGCCGTCGATCGCTATGCCGACGCACCAGCCATGCATGTCGCGCATCGCTCCCATGTCATTAATATGCTTGATGGTGATGCATTACGCCGTGTGGTTGAACTGGAAAAACCACATTATATCGTGCCGGAGATCGAAGCTATTGCCACCGATATGCTGATCCAACTTGAAGAGGAAGGACTGAATGTTGTCCCCTGCGCTCGCGCAACGAAATTAACGATGAATCGCGAGGGTATCCGTCGCCTGGCGGCAGAAGAGCTGCAGCTGCCCACTTCCACTTATCGTTTTGCCGATAGCGAAAGCCTTTTCCGCGAGGCGGTTGCCGCCATTGGCTATCCCTGCATTGTAAAACCGGTGATGAGCTCTTCCGGCAAGGGGCAGACGTTTATTCGTTCTGCAGAGCAACTTGCTCAGGCATGGGAATACGCTCAGCAAGGCGGTCGCGCCGGAGCGGGCCGCGTAATTGTTGAAGGCGTCGTTAAGTTTGACTTCGAAATTACCCTGCTAACCGTCAGCGCGGTGGATGGCGTCCATTTCTGTGCACCAGTAGGTCATCGCCAGGAAGATGGCGACTACCGTGAATCCTGGCAACCACAGCAAATGAGCCCGCTTGCCCTTGAACGTGCGCAGGAGATTGCCCGTAAAGTGGTGCTGGCACTGGGCGGTTATGGTCTGTTTGGTGTCGAGCTGTTTGTCTGTGGTGATGAGGTGATTTTCAGTGAGGTCTCCCCTCGTCCACATGATACCGGGATGGTGACGTTAATTTCTCAAGATCTCTCAGAGTTTGCCCTGCATGTACGTGCCTTCCTCGGACTTCCTGTTGGCGGGATCCGTCAGTATGGTCCTGCAGCTTCTGCCGTTATTCTGCCACAACTGACCAGTCAGAATGTCACGTTTGATAATGTGCAGAATGCCGTAGGCGCAGATTTGCAGATTCGTTTATTTGGTAAGCCGGAAATTGATGGCAGCCGTCGTCTGGGTGTTGCGCTGGCGACCGCTGAGAGTGTTGTTGACGCCATTGAACGCGCGAAGCACGCCGCCGGACAGGTAAAAGTACAGGGTTAAACCCGGCAAAAAAACGCTACAAAAATGCCCGATCGTAGATCGGGCGTTTTGACTTTTACAGCTTAGCGCCTTCTACAGCTTCACGCGCCAGCTTAGTAATGCGGTCGTAATCGCCCGCTTCCAGCGCATCTGCCGGAACCAGCCAGGAACCACCGATGCACAGCACGCTTTTCAGCGCCAGGTAGTCACGGTAGTTAGCCGGAGAAATACCACCCGTCGGGCAGAAACGGACCTGGGAGAACGGACCCGCGATCGCCTGCAGGGCTTTCACGCCGCCGTTAGCTTCAGCCGGGAAGAATTTGAACTCTTTCAAACCGTAGTCCATACCCAGCATCAGTTCGGAAACAGTGCTGATCCCCGGAATTAGAGGAATAGTCCCTTCGGTAGCAGCTTTCAGCAGCGGCTCGGTCAGACCCGGGCTAATTGCGAACTGTGCACCCGCTTCAGTGACTTCTGCCAGCTGCTGTGGATTCAGCACCGTACCGGCACCCACAATCGCTTCAGGCACTTCTTTGGCGATAGCACGGATAGCGTCAACTGCACACTCGGTACGCAGAGTCACTTCCAGAACGCGCACCCCACCAGCAACCAACGCTTTTGCCATCGGCACTGCGTGTTCCAGTTTTTTTACCACGATAACCGGTACAACCGGGCCGGTGGTCAGGATTGATTCTGCACTTGTTTTCCAGTTTTTCATCAGAGTTTTCTCTCGCCTGATTACAAATTTGTCGTCTTAAAAAGTGATACAGGTTGCGCCCTGTTCGGCACCGGACAGTTTTTCACGCAAGGCGCTGAATAATTCACGTCCTGTCCCCACGCGTGACGCGCTCAGGTCAGGAATGTGCGGTTCGCGAGCAGCCAGTTCCGCTTCGTCTACCAGCAGCGTCAGTTCGCCTGTCTGTCCATTCACACGAATGATGTCCCCGTCGCGCACTTTTGCCAGCAGCCCGCCATCGTAGGCTTCTGGTGTTACGTGGATAGCTGACGGCACTTTACCTGAAGCGCCGGAGAGTCGTCCATCGGTAACTAACGCAATTTTGAAACACCGGTCCAATAATACACCAAGTGGCGGCATGAGTTTATGTAATTCTGGCATTCCGTTCGCTTTTGGCCCCTGATGACGGACAACAACGACACAATCGCGGTCCAGCAAACCCGCTTCAAAGGCCGGCATAACGTCATGCTGGCTTTCAAAAACAACCGCTGGCGCTTCAATCACCTGGTTCTCAACCGGCACGGCAGAGGTTTTCATAACCGCACGGCCCAGGTTACCGCTTAACACTTTTGTCCCACCATGATGAGAGAAAGGTTGTTCGAAGGAAGCGATCACATTGCTGTCGAGTGATTTTTCCGCCCCTTCCCGCCAGTCCAGTTCACCATTATTCAGCCATGGTTCAAGGGTATAACGAGACAGACCAAAGCCTGCCACCGTATTGACATCTTCATGCAGCAGGCCTGCTTTGAGCAGTTCACGCACCAGAACCGGTACGCCACCTGCCGCCTGGAAGTGGTTAATATCGGCCGGACCGTTCGGGTAGAGACGTGCCATCAGCGGTACAACATCAGAAAGGTCGGAGAAGTCATCCCAGTTAATCTGAATACCGGCCGCGCGCGCCATCGCCACCAGGTGCATGGTGTGGTTAGTGGAACCACCGGTCGCCAGCAGAGCAACAATACCGTTCACCACCACTTTCTCATCGATCATCTTACCGATCGGCATCCATTCATTGCCATTACCGGTCATGCGTGTAACCTGACGCGCAGCGGCAGCGGTCAAAGCATCGCGCAGCGGAGAATCCGGATGAACAAAAGAAGAGCCTGGCAACTGCATCCCCATAAATTCCACCACCATCTGGTTGGTGTTGGCAGTACCGTAGAAAGTACATGTTCCCGGCGCATGGTAAGACGCGGCTTCTGACTCCAGTAAGGCCATGCGGTCCACTTTACCTTCGGCATAAAGCTGGCGAATACGCACTTTTTCTTTATTTGGCAAACCGCTTGCCATCGGTCCAGACGGCACAAACACCGCAGGCAAATGACCAAACGACAGGGCTGCCATCGTCAGACCCGGGACAATCTTGTCGCACACACCGAGGAACAGAGCACCATCAAACATGTTATGGGACAGCCCGACCGCCGCAGACATCGCTATCACTTCGCGGCTTAGCAGCGACAATTCCATTCCATCCTGCCCCTGGGTGACACCATCACACATCGCCGGAACACCGCCCGCAACCTGACCAACCGCATTCGCTTCATGCAGGGCTTTACGAATGATTTCTGGATAGTGTTCATAAGGCTGGTGCGCGGAGAGCATGTCGTTATAGGAGGTGATGATGGCGATATTGTTACGCAACATGCTTTTCAAAGAGGCTTTGTCTTCTGGCTGGCAGGCAGCGAAACCGTGTGCCAGGTTACCGCATGCCAACTGCGAACGATGAACGGTCGAAGTTTTCGCTTGTTCTATCCGGGCGAGATAAGCAGAGCGAGTCTCGCGCGAACGTTCAATGATTCGATTTGTTACGCGTAACAATTGTGGATTCATAAAGGCTCCTGAAATTGAGTTGTCAGAGCAGGATGATTCACAACGCGTTTCATTCAGAGGATTTATGACTGAAACGCCTGTAACCGGAGCTCATAGGGCAAAAACGTTTCAGTCAGTGTAATAAAAAAAGCCTCGTGGGTGAATCCGCACGAGGCCTGAAAGTGTAAAAATTGTTCTACAATCTGTGCAAGATCATGTTACCGGTAAAATAACCATAAAGGATAAGCGCAGATATTACTCAAACTCATTCCAGGAACGACCATCACGGGTAATCATCGCCACCGAGGCAACGGGTCCCCAGGTTCCGGCCTGATACGGTTTCGGCGCATCATTGTCCATCGCCCACGCCTCAGTAATGGAGTCTACCCATTTCCAGGCTTCTTCCACTTCGTCGCGACGAACAAACAGTGCCTGAATACCACGCATGGTTTCCAGCAGCAAACGTTCATAGGCATCCGCCAGATGCGTCTGATTAAAGGTTTCTGAATAGCTCAGATCCAGCTTGGTGATTTGCAGGTTATGTTTGTGGTCAAGGCCAGGAACTTTATTCAGTACCTGGATATCCACGCCTTCATCAGGTTGCAGACGGATAGTCAGTTTATTCTGCGGCAGATCCTGCCACGATTCTTTAAACAGATTCAGTTCAGGTGTTTTGAAATAGACCACGACTTCAGAACATTTGGTCGGCAGACGTTTACCAGTACGCAGGTAGAATGGCACACCGGCCCAGCGCCAGTTATCAATGTCGACGCGGATCGCTACGAAGGTTTCTGTATTGCTGCTCTTGTTCGCGCCCTCTTCTTCCAGATATCCCGGCACTTTTTTGCCCTGGGCGAAGCCCGCAGTATATTGCCCGCGTACGGTTTTTTCGCGTACGTTGGAGCGGTCGATGCGGCGCAGAGACTTCAGTACTTTCACTTTTTCATCGCGGATGCTGTCTGCGCTCAGGTCAGACGGCGGAGACATCGCAATCATGCAGAGAATTTGCAGCAGGTGGTTTTGGATCATATCGCGCATCTGACCGGCTTTATCAAAATAGCCCCAGCGCCCTTCGATCCCCACTTCTTCTGCCACGGTAATCTCAACATGATCAATGGTGCGATTGTCCCAGTTATTCACAAACAGGGAGTTAGCAAAACGCAGCGCCAACAGGTTCAGCACCGTTTCTTTACCAAGATAGTGGTCGATACGGTAAACCTGGCACTCCTCGAAGTATTCGCCAACCTGATCATTGATTTCCTGCGAGGTCGCCAGCGACGTCCCCAGCGGTTTCTCCATAACTACGCGTGCCGGTTTAGCATTCAGTTTTGCCTCACCAAGCCCTTTGCAAATTGCGCCAAAAGTGCTGGGCGGCATGGCAAAGTAGTTAATGGTGATACGATTTTTTTGATCCAGCATCGCGCCGAGACGGCTGAATGCAGCAGTGTCATTGACATCGAGATTACAAAAATCCAGACGTGCACTCAGGGTGTCCCATAAACCTTCATCAATAGTTTCTTTCATGAAAGTTTCGAGCGCCTCACGGACAACTTTGGTATAAGCCGCTTTATCCCAGTCAGCACGCCCTACGCCGATAATCCGGGTGTCCGGGTTGAGCTGACCGGCTTTTTCCAGTTGATACAGGGAAGGCAGCAATTTACGACGCGCAAGGTCGCCTTTCGCGCCGAAAATGACCAGGTCACAGGCCTGGGCTGTTTGCGTTACCGCCATGTCATTCTCCTTAAGTTAACTAACCCGGTACTTAAGCCAGGGTATACTTGTAATTTTCTTACGGTGCACTGTACTGCTTTTACGAGCTTGCGAAAACTGTAAACGCTTATCCACCCGTGCGATTACGGGAAAAGCGCGCAAAGTGCGGCAAAACTGATAAAAAAATCATCGTTTTCCATTCGGTAAAAATCTGACACTGATCATGTTATGAAAAAAAATAACAACTTTTTTATCTGCTTTTGTCATTAACACGGCACACAGGCGTAATATCTGACAAAACTGCATTTCGATTTCTTTCAGTGCGGAAATCGTCATTACCCGTGAGTCTCTTTACATCATGAATATGCTGGAAAAAATCCAGTCTCAGCTGGAACATTTGAGCAAATCAGAGCGCAAAGTTGCCGAGGTCATTCTGGCTTCGCCCGATAACGCGATCCATTCGAGTATTGCTGCTATGGCACTGGAAGCCAATGTTAGCGAACCGACGGTGAATCGTTTCTGTCGCAGCATGGACACGCGCGGTTTTCCTGATTTTAAACTTCATCTGGCACAGAGTCTGGCGAATGGCACTCCCTATGTTAATCGCAACGTCAATGAAGATGACAGCGTTGAATCATACACAGGGAAAATATTTGAGTCCGCAATGGCAACGCTCGATCATGTCCGTCATTCACTGGATAAATCTGCCATCAACCGCGCCGTCGACTTGCTCACTCAGGCAAAAAAAATCGCCTTTTTCGGATTAGGCTCTTCAGCCGCCGTTGCCCACGATGCGATGAATAAGTTCTTTCGTTTTAATGTTCCGGTGGTGTACTCCGATGATATTGTGCTGCAACGCATGAGTTGTATGAATTGTAGCGACGGAGACGTGGTGGTGCTGATTTCTCACACTGGAAGAACAAAAAATCTGGTCGAGCTGGCGCAGCTGGCTCGCGAAAACGACGCAATGGTGATTGCCCTCACCTCTGCGGGTACCCCGCTCGCCCGGGAAGCAACGCTGGCAATTACCCTCGACGTACCGGAAGATACTGACATTTATATGCCCATGGTTTCTCGACTTGCACAGCTGACCGTGATAGATGTGCTGGCGACAGGATTTACTTTGCGACGCGGTGCAAAATTCAGAGATAACTTGAAGCGGGTCAAGGAAGCGCTGAAGGAATCGCGTTTTGATAAGCAGTTACTTAATTTAAGTGACGATCGCTAAAAACGACTGTCACTGTCCTAATCTTATACGACATCCGAATGAGATTAATTTATCGCCATCGCGGCGTTATTTCATTCGGATTTCATGTTCAAGCAACACCTGGTTGTTTCAGTCAACGGAGTATTACATGTCCAGAAGGCTTCGCAGAACAAAAATCGTTACCACGTTAGGCCCAGCAACAGATCGCGATAATAATCTTGAAAAAGTTATCGCGGCGGGTGCCAACGTTGTACGTATGAACTTTTCTCACGGCTCGCCTGAAGATCACAAAATGCGCGCGGATAAAGTTCGTGAGATTGCCGCAAAACTGGGGCGTCATGTGGCTATTCTGGGTGACCTCCAGGGGCCCAAAATCCGTGTATCCACCTTTAAAGAAGGCAAAGTTTTCCTCAATATTGGGGATAAATTCCTGCTCGACGCCAACCTGGGTAAAGGTGAAGGCGACAAAGAAAAAGTCGGTATCGACTACAAAGGCCTGCCTGCTGACGTCGTGCCTGGTGACATCCTGCTGCTGGACGATGGTCGCGTCCAGTTAAAAGTACTGGAAGTTCAGGGCATGAAAGTGTTCACCGAAGTCACCGTCGGTGGTCCCCTCTCCAACAATAAAGGTATCAACAAACTTGGCGGCGGTTTGTCGGCTGAAGCGCTGACCGAAAAAGACAAAGCAGACATTAAGACTGCGGCGTTGATTGGCGTAGATTACCTGGCTGTCTCCTTCCCACGCTGTGGCGAAGATCTGAACTATGCCCGTCGGCTGGCACGCGATGCAGGATGTGATGCGAAAATTGTTGCCAAGGTTGAACGTGCGGAAGCCGTTTGCAGCCAGGATGCAATGGATGACATCATCCTCGCCTCTGACGTGGTAATGGTTGCACGTGGCGACCTCGGTGTGGAAATTGGCGACCCGGAACTGGTCGGCATTCAGAAAGCGTTAATCCGTCGTGCGCGTCAGCTAAACCGAGCGGTAATCACGGCGACCCAGATGATGGAGTCAATGATTACTAACCCGATGCCGACGCGTGCAGAAGTCATGGACGTAGCAAACGCCGTTCTGGATGGTACTGACGCTGTGATGCTGTCTGCAGAAACTGCCGCTGGGCAGTATCCGTCAGAAACTGTTGCAGCCATGGCGCGCGTTTGCCTGGGTGCGGAAAAAATCCCGAGCATCAACGTTTCTAAACACCGTCTGGACGTTCAGTTCGACAATGTGGAAGAAGCTATTGCCATGTCAGCAATGTACGCAGCTAACCACCTGAAAGGCGTTACGGCGATCATTACCATGACCGAATCGGGTCGTACCGCGCTGATGACCTCCCGTATCAGCTCTGGTCTACCAATTTTCGCCATGTCGCGCCATGAACGTACGCTGAACCTGACTGCTCTCTATCGTGGCGTTACGCCGGTGCACTTTGATAGCGCTAATGACGGCGTAGCAGCTGCCAGCGAAGCGGTTAATCTGCTGCGCGATAAAGGTTACTTGATGTCTGGTGACCTGGTGATTGTCACCCAGGGCGACGTGATGAGTACCGTGGGTTCTACTAATACCACGCGTATTTTAACGGTAGAGTAAGTACGTTGCCGGATGCGGCGAAAACGCCACATCCGGCCTACAGTTCAATGATAGTTCAACAGATTTCGAATATTCTGAAGCAAACTTGAACTTATCATCAGGCGAAGGCCTCTCCTCGCGAGAGGCTTTTTTATTTGATGGGATAAAGATCTTTGCGCTTATACGGCTGGATTTCGCCCGGTTTGCGAGTTTTCAGCAATTTTAGTATCCAGGTGTATTGTTCTGGTCGCGGACCAACAAAAATCTCGACTTCTTCATTCATCCGCCGCGCAATCGTATGATCATCCGCCTCTAACAGATCATCCATCGGTGGGCGCACCTGAATCGTCAGACGGTGCGTCTTGCCATCATAAATCGGAAACAGCGGAACAACGCGCGCACGGCACACTTTCATCAAACGACCAATCGCGGGCAACGTCGCTTTATAGGTGGCAAAGAAATCAACAAATTCGCTGTGCTCAGGGCCATGATCCTGATCGGGTAAATAATATCCCCAGTAGCCCTGACGTACCGACTGGATGAATGGTTTAATACCATCATTTCTCGCATGCAGACGACCGCCAAAACGACGACGCACCGTGTTCCAGACATAATCAAAAACCGGGTTGCCCTGATTATGGAACATCGCTGCCATTTTCTGCCCTTGCGAGGCCATCAGCATGGCAGGAATATCGACGGCCCAACCGTGCGGCACCAGAAAGATAACTTTCTCGTTATTACGCCGCATCTCTTCAATGATCTCCAGCCCTTGCCAGTCAACGCGCGGCTGAATTTTCTCCGGCCCGCGTATTGCCAACTCAGCCATCATTGCCATCGCTTGCGGCGCGGTGGCAAACATCTCATCAACAATCGCTTCGCGTTCAGCTTCACTACGTTCTGGAAAGCAGAGCGACAGATTGATTAACGCACGACGGCGTGAGCTTTTTCCCAGTCGTCCGGCAAAACGTCCCAGCCGTGCCAGAATGGGATCACGGAACTTTGGCGGCGTTAAAGCGATACCCGCCATCGCTGCTACGCCCAGCCATGCTCCCCAGTAGCGCGGGTGGCGAAAGGATTTATCAAACTCAGGAATGTATTCGCTATTATTTTTTTTCGTTTCCATGCTTTTCCAGTTTCGGATAAGGCAAAAATCAATCTGGTGATAGTGTAGCGGCGCAACTTGCCCCGCACCAAATAAAAAAAGCCGGTACTGACTGCGTACCGGCTGCGAATGGATGTTAATTAATCAAACCGTAGCTGCGGCACAATCTCTTTGGCCTGCGCCAGGAATTCGCGACGATCGGAGCCGGTCAGCCCTTCGGTACGCGGCAGTTTTGCCGTCAGCGGGTTTACGGCCTGCTGGTTTATCCATACTTCATAGTGCAGATGTGGCCCGGTTGAACGTCCGGTATTACCGGAAAGCGCGATACGGTCGCCACGTTTCACCTTCTGTCCCGGTTTCACCAGAATCTTGCGCAAGTGCATATAACGCGTGGTGTAGCTGCGACCATGACGAATAGCCACATAATAACCTGCTGCGCCACTGCGTTTGGCAACCACCACTTCACCGTCACCCACTGAAAGCACTGGCGTACCCTGCGGCATGGCGAAATCAACACCTCTGTGTGGTGCAACGCGACCGGTCACAGGATTAGTACGACGCGGGTTAAAGTTAGACGAGATACGGAACTGTTTCGCCGTCGGGAATCGCAAGAATCCTTTCGCCAGACCAGTACCGTTACGATCGTAGAATTTGCCATCTTCAGCGCGGATAGCGTAATAATCTTTACCTTCTGAACGCAAACGTACGCCCAGCAGCTGGCTTTGCTCACGTTTACCATCAAGCATTTCTCGAGACATTAATACCGCAAATTCATCGCCTTTTTTCAGTTTGCGGAAATCCATTTGCCACTGCATGGCTTTAATCACTGCGCTCACTTCGGCGCTGGTTAAACCGGCGTTTCTGGCGCTGGCAACAAAGCTCCCCCCGACGGTACCTTTCAGCAGATTGTTAACCCACTCTCCTTGCTGCATTTCGCTGGTCATTTTAAAACCGTTAGCGGCAGTACGGTCATAGGTTCGGGTTTCACGACGAGACACTTCCCAGGTGAGGCGCTGCAGTTCGCCGTCCGCGGTTAATGTCCAGGAGAGTTGTTGACCGATTTTCAGGTTACGCAATTCTTTGTCGGCAGCAGCCAGTTGGGTGATATCACCCATATCAATACCATACTGATTGAGAATGCTGCTTAGCGTATCGCCAGTGGAAACAACATATTCATGCACGCCCGCTTCACCGGCGATTTTGTCATCCAGTTCGTCCTGGGGAATGGCTTCATCTTCTTGTGCAGCTTGATCAATCGGCTCACTGGCTTCAGGTAAGAGCGAACGAATTTCGTTCTGTTCCAGCTCAATGGTTTTGACAATTGGCGTGGCATCGCGGTGATAAACATAGGGCCGCCAGACAGCGACGGCCAGAGTAAGAACGGTGAGCGACCCCAACATAACGCGGTGTGGTCGCGGTAAATTATTAAACGCCAGGGCGACAGAGCGGGCTATCTGTTGCACGTAATCACTTCCTCATTAATCTCCTTTCAGGCAGCTCGCATACTGGTTGGCTAATTGACTCAGGAATTCTGAATAGCTTGTTTTACCCAGTTTGATATTCGTCCCCAGGGGATCCAACGTTCCCATACGAACGGATGTCCCTCGTGCGACGCTCTCAACGACCGCTGGCCTGAACTGTGGCTCAGCAAAAACGCAGGTTGCTTTTTGCTCAACCAACTGTGTTCTTATTTCATGTAAACGCTGCGCGCCAGGTTGAATCTCAGGGTTAACGGTAAAATGACCAAGCGGTGTCAGTCCAAACTGTTTTTCGAAATAGCCGTAAGCATCGTGAAAAACGAAATAACCTTTCCCCTTGAGCGGCGCGAGCTCGTTACCAACCTGCGTTTCGGTTGAGGCTAATTGTGCCTCAAAATCCTTCAGGTTGGCGTCAAGTTTGGCTCGACTTTGCGGCATAAGTTCCACTAATTTTCCATGGATTGCAACCGCTGTAGCCCGCGCTATCTCTGGGGAAAGCCAAAGATGCATGTTGAAATCGCCGTGATGGTGATCTTCGTCACTTTTTTCCGCGTGGTCGTGATCATCATCATCGCCGTGAATACTTTTCATCAGTAGCGGTTTCACATCTTCAAGCTGCGCAATCGTTACCTGCTTCGCTTCTGGTAATTTGCTTACCGGTTTTTGCATAAACGCTTCCATCTCCGGGCCAACCCAAACGACTAAGTCCGCGTTCTGTAAGCGTTTTACATCCGATGGACGCAGTGAATAATCATGTTCTGAAGCGCCGTCAGGCAGTAAAACCTCCGTTTCTGTTACACCATCAGCAATGGCAGAAGCGATGAACCCAACGGGTTTAAGCGAAGCGACAACGGCGGCATCTGCGGCCTGTGTTGCACCTCCCCAGAGAGCGGCGGATAATGCTGCGAAAAGAAGCGTTTTTTTATGTAACATAATGCGACCAATCATCGTAATGAATATGAGAAGTGTGATATTATAACATTTCATGACTACTGCAAGACTAAAATTAACATGACAAGTCTGGTTTCCCTGGAAAATGTCTCGGTTTCTTTTGGCCAACGCCGCGTCCTCTCTGATGTGTCGCTGGAACTTAAACCTGGAAAAATTTTGACTTTACTTGGGCCAAATGGCGCAGGTAAGTCGACACTGGTACGGGTAGTGCTCGGGCTGGTAACACCCGATGAAGGGGTTATCAAGCGCAACGGAAAACTGCGCATCGGCTATGTACCGCAGAAGCTGTATCTCGACACCACGTTGCCACTGACCGTAAACCGTTTTTTACGCTTACGCCCTGGTACACATAAAGAAGATATTTTGCCTGCACTGAAACGTGTCCAGGCCGGGCACCTGATTAACGCACCGATGCAAAAGCTCTCTGGTGGCGAAACGCAGCGTGTACTATTAGCGCGAGCATTGTTAAATCGCCCGCAATTATTAGTGCTGGATGAACCCACTCAAGGCGTGGATGTAAATGGCCAGGTGGCGTTATATGACCTTATTGACCAACTGCGTCGCGAACTGGATTGTGGCGTTTTAATGGTCTCTCACGATCTGCATCTGGTAATGGCAAAAACCGATGAAGTGCTGTGTCTGAATCACCACATTTGTTGTTCCGGCACACCGGAAGTTGTTTCCCTACATCCGGAGTTTATTTCTATGTTTGGTCCTCGTGGTGCTGAACAACTGGGTATCTATCGCCATCATCATAATCATCGTCACGATTTACAGGGACGAATTGTTTTGCGTCGGGGAAATGATCGCTCATGATTGAATTATTATTTCCCGGTTGGTTAGCCGGGATCATGCTCGCCTGTGCCGCGGGTCCGCTGGGTTCGTTTGTAGTCTGGCGTCGTATGTCTTATTTCGGTGATACGCTGGCTCATGCCTCATTACTTGGCGTCGCGTTTGGTTTGTTGCTGGACGTGAATCCATTCTATGCGGTAATTGCCGTTACGCTGCTCCTGGCGGGCGGTCTGGTATGGCTGGAGAAGCGTCCACAGCTGGCGATTGACACGTTATTAGGGATTATGGCGCACAGTGCCCTGTCGCTGGGCCTGGTGGTCGTTAGTCTGATGTCTAACATTCGTGTTGATTTGATGGCTTACCTGTTCGGTGATTTGCTGGCAGTGACGCCAGAAGATCTCATCGCTATTGCGATTGGCGTGGTCATCGTGGTGGCTATTTTGTTCTGGCAATGGCGCAATTTGCTGTCGATGACGATTAGCCCGGATCTGGCGTTTGTTGATGGTGTGAAATTACAGCGCGTGAAATTGTTGTTGATGCTGGTGACGGCATTGACGATTGGTGTAGCGATGAAATTTGTTGGCGCGTTGATTATTACTTCACTGCTGATTATTCCTGCAGCTACTGCGCGTCGCTTTGCCCGTACGCCGGAACAGATGGCTGGTGTCGCTGTTTTGGTGGGGATGGTGGCAGTAACTGGCGGTTTAACCTTTTCCGCGTTTTACGATACGCCGGCGGGTCCGTCGGTGGTGCTATGTGCGGCACTGTTATTTATTCTCAGTATGATGAAAAAGCAGGCCAGCTAATCTATCGCTGAACACATTTGTCGGATGCGGCGCGAGCGCCTTATCCGACCTACGGTTCGCTATCTCTGGCTGGCCTGATAAGACGCGAACAGTGTCGCATCAGACACACTGCCAGTGTCGGATGCGGCGCGAGCGACCAATCCGACTTACGGCATTTCTGGCGGCGTTATGCCAAAGTGATTCCACGCCCGCGTCGTCGCCATACGCCCACGCGGTGTACGCTGCAAAAAGCCTTGCTGAATCAAATAAGGTTCCAGCACATCCTCAATGGTTTCACGTTCTTCGCCAATGGCTGCCGCAAGGTTATCCAGACCTACCGGCCCACCAAAGAACTTATCGATTACCGCCAGCAATAACTTGCGGTCCATATAATCGAAACCTTCAGCATCGACATTCAACATATCCAACGCCTGAGCAGCGATATCTGCCGAGATGGTGCCATCGTGCTTCACTTCGGCGAAATCACGCACTCGACGCAGCAGACGGTTGGCAATGCGCGGCGTACCGCGAGCTCGACGAGCAACTTCCAGCGCGCCGTCATCACTCATCTCAAGCCCCATAAAGCGTGCGCTGCGACTGACGATATATTGCAGATCCGGCACCTGATAAAACTCCAGACGCTGCACAATACCAAAACGATCGCGCAACGGTGATGTCAGCGAACCTGCGCGCGTGGTTGCACCAATCAGGGTAAACGGCGGCAAATCAATTTTAATGGAGCGTGCCGCCGGACCTTCACCAATCATGATATCCAGTTGGTAGTCTTCCATTGCCGGATACAACACCTCTTCCACCACTGGCGAAAGACGGTGGATCTCATCAATAAACAACACGTCATGCGGTTCAAGGTTAGTGAGCATCGCTGCCAGATCGCCCGCCTTTTCCAGCACCGGACCAGAAGTCGTGCGTAAATTAACGCCCATTTCATTGGCGACGATGTTGGCAAGCGTAGTTTTACCCAACCCCGGAGGACCGAAAATCAACAGATGATCGAGGGCATCGCCGCGCAGTTTCGCTGCTTTGATGAAAATCTCCATCTGTGAACGAACCTGCGGCTGACCAACATACTCTTCCAGTAATTTAGGGCGAATGGCGCGATCTGCCACATCTTCCGGCAAAGTGGTACCGGCAGAAATCAGACGGTCTGCTTCAATCATCCTTTACCTCATAACGCGGCGCGTAGGGCTTCGCGAATTAATGTTTCACTGCTGGCGTCAGGGCGAGCGATTTTGCTCACCATGCGGCTTGCCTCTTGTGGTTTATAGCCCAGCGCCACCAGCGCGGCAACTGCTTCTTGTTCAGCATCGTCGGTCGCCGGGCTGGCAGGTGATGTGAGTACCAGGTCGGCGGCTGGCGTAAAGAGATCGCCATGCAAACCTTTAAATCGGTCTTTCATTTCAACAATCAAGCGTTCGGCGGTTTTTTTGCCAATACCCGGCAGTTTCACCAGCGCCCCCACTTCTTCACGCTCAACGGCATTAACGAACTGCTGCGCTGACATTCCGGAGAGGATCGCCAGCGCCAACTTCGGGCCGACGCCGTTGGTTTTGATCAACTCTTTGAACAATGTGCGCTCTTGTTTATTGTTAAAACCGTACAGCAGTTGCGCGTCTTCACGCACCACAAAGTGGGTGAAAACGATCGCTTCCTGACCCGCTTCAGGGAGTTCATAAAAACAGGTCATCGGCATATGCACTTCATAGCCTACGCCGCCCACTTCAATTAACACCAGCGGGGGTTGTTTTTCAATGATGATGCCTCTGAGTCTGCCTATCACATGACGCTCCTGCGTAATGAATCAAAGATAATGCTGTATGATAAAAAAATGCTGGATAGATATCCAGCGAAGGATGAAGAAAACTTGCGAGGTGTCCCGATGATCTGAAAAATGGCAGAGTATAATTTATTCAACAGGTTATATTGGAAGCAAATATTTGAATATTACATATTCAGTGAAGAAATGCGTAATAAAAATATACATTGCGACTCCTGAAAAAATAAATTTTTTATGCTATTACGTATATTCGTATCGATTTCAATGGAATGACAACGTGAATATTAATTACCCTGCTGAATATGAAATTGGAGATATCGTCTTTACATGTATAGGTGCTGCCTTATTTGGTCAAATATCAGCTGCATCAAATTGCTGGAGTAATCACGTCGGGATCATTATCGGTCATAACGGTGAAGACTTCCTGGTTGCAGAAAGCCGGGTTCCCCTTTCAACCATCACCACGCTATCTCGTTTTATTAAACGTTCGTCTAATCAACGCTATGCTATAAAGCGATTAGACGCTGGGCTGACAGAACAACAAAAACAACGAATTGTTGAACAGGTTCCTTCCCGGCTACGCAAACTTTACCACACGGGTTTTAAATACGAATCTTCCCGCCAGTTCTGTTCAAAATTTGTCTTTGATATTTATAAAGAGGCGCTATGTATTCCGGTGGGTGAAATAGAGACGTTTGGACAACTGTTAAATAGCAATCCGAATGCAAAACTCACTTTCTGGAAATTCTGGTTCTTAGGTTCTATTCCGTGGGAGCGTAAAACCGTCACGCCAGCCAGTTTGTGGCATCATCCGGGTTTGGTGTTGATTCACGCGGAGGGAGTTGAAACGCCTCAGCCTGAACTGACCGAGGCGGTATAACTTAACGCAGTCGCCCTCTCGCCAGGTTCAGCCGCGATTCGCTCATCTGCATCGCATTCTGACTGACGTGACAATGGGTAATCGCGATAGCTAACGCATCGGCGGCATCCGCCTGTGGATTAGCGGGCAGTTTCAGCAAGGTGCGGACCATATGCTGCACCTGGCTTTTTTCGGCACTACCAATACCTACCACCGTTTGCTTTACCTGACGTGCCGCGTATTCAAATACCGGCAATTCCTGATTCACCGCCGCAACAATCGCCACGCCGCGCGCCTGGCCCAGTTTCAGGGCTGAGTCAGCGTTCTTCGCCATAAAGACTTGTTCAATGGCGAAATAATCAGGCTGGAACTGGGTGATGATTTCCGTCACGCCCGCATAGATGAGCTTCAGACGAGACGGTAAATCATCCACTTTGGTGCGTATGCATCCGCTACCCAGGTAGGACAGTTGCCTGCCTACCTGGCGAATTACGCCATAGCCGGTCACGCGCGAACCCGGATCAATGCCGAGAATAATAGCCATCACGCGTCTCCGTTTTGCTGTTTAGCAGGCCTCATCAGAGAGTCGCTGCGACCTCATCAGAGATTTCACCGTTATGGTAAACTTCCTGCACGTCGTCGCAATCTTCCAGCATATCGATCAGACGCATCAGTTTCGGTGCGGTTTCTGCATCCATATCAGCTTTGGTGGACGGGATCATGGAAACTTCCGCGCTGTCTGCTTTCAGACCTGCCGCTTCCAGAGCGTCGCGCACTTTACCCATTTCTTCCCATGCAGTGTAGACATCAATCGCGCCGTCATCATAGGTCACAACGTCTTCAGCACCTGCTTCCAGAGCTGCTTCCATGATGGTGTCTTCATCGCCTTTCTCGAAGGAGATCACGCCTTTTTTGCTGAACAGATAGGCTACGGAACCATCTGTACCGAGGTTACCGCCACATTTGCTGAATGCATGACGCACTTCAGCAACGGTACGGTTGCGGTTGTCAGACAGACATTCAATCATGATTGCCGTGCCGCCAGGACCGTAACCTTCGTAGATGATGGTTTCCATGTTTGCATCATCATCACCGCCCACACCACGTGCAATTGCGCGGTTCAGTGTGTCGCGGGTCATGTTGTTAGACAGTGCTTTATCAATTGCTGCACGCAGACGCGGGTTAGCGTCCGGATCGCCACCGCCCAGCTTAGCCGCGGTTACCAGCTCACGAATGATTTTAGTGAAGATTTTACCGCGCTTTGCATCCTGCGCAGCTTTACGATGTCTGGTGTTGGCCCATTTACTATGACCTGCCATAAAAATATCTCCAGATAGCCCTGCCTGTTCAGGCAGCGTTAATTACAAACTGTTCAATCGCCTGCCGGTTGCTCCAGGACTTAGTGAGCGCCGCCGCAGCAGGCGCATCAAGCCACTTGTAAGCCAGATGTTCAGTGAAAACGATCTGCCGCTCGTGTGGGAGCGCAAGACAGAACCATGATTCCGTATTACGCGTCACGCCCGGCGCATAGCGATGACGTAAATGTGAAAAAATTTCAAACTCTACCGTGCGCTGACAGTCAATTAAGGTCAGTTGTTCAGCGACAACATCAATGGTGACCTCTTCCTTTACTTCGCGCACGGCAGCTTGCGGCGCGGTTTCCCCCTCTTCCACGCTGCCGGTTACCGACTGCCAGAAATCGGGATCGTCACGCCGCTGCAACATCAGCACCCGTTTCGTATCTTGTGCGTAGATGACCACTAAGATCGAAACGGGACGCTTATAAGCCATATCAGTTATTCTCAGCCTTCTTCACAACCTGAATGCTCAGCTCAGCCAGTGCAGTCGGGTTAGCAAAGCTCGGTGCTTCAGTCATCAGACACGCTGCCGCCGTGGTTTTCGGGAAGGCAATAACGTCACGGATATTGTCGGTGCCGGTCAGCAGCATGGTCAGACGGTCAAGACCGAATGCCAGACCTGCGTGCGGCGGAGTACCGTATTTCAGAGCGTCGAGCAGGAAGCCGAATTTCTCGCGCTGTTCCTCTTCGTTGATACCCAGAATACCAAACACCGTCTGCTGCATATCACCATTATGGATACGTACTGAACCACCGCCCACTTCGTAACCATTGATGACCATATCGTAAGCGTTCGCCACCGCATTTTCCGGTGCAGCTTTCAGTTCTGCAGCAGTCATGTCTTTCGGTGAGGTGAACGGATGGTGCATTGCCGTCAGGCCGCCTTCACCGTCGTCTTCAAACATCGGGAAGTCGATAACCCACAGCGGTGCCCATTTGCTTTCGTCGGTCAGACCAAGGTCTTTACCCACTTTCAGGCGCAGTGCGCCCATCGCGTCGGCAACAATTTTCTTGTTGTCGGCACCGAAGAAAATCATATCGCCATCTTGCGCGGCAGTACGATCCAGGATGGCTTCGATGATTTCTGCATTAAGGAACTTCGCTACCGGGCTGTTGATACCTTCCAGACCTTTCGCGCGTTCGTTAACTTTGATGTAAGCCAGACCTTTCGCGCCGTAGATTTTAACGAAGTTACCGTATTCGTCGATCTGCTTACGGGTCAGCGATGCGCCGCCCGGAACGCGCAGAGCGGCAACGCGACCTTTCGGATCGTTCGCCGGACCTGCAAATACTGCAAACTCAACAGATTTCAGCAGATCAGCAACGTCGGTCAGTTCCATCGGGTTACGCAGATCCGGTTTATCAGAACCATAACGGCGTTCTGCTTCCGCAAAGGTCATTACCGGGAAATCGCCCAGATCCACGCCCTTCACTTCCAGCCACAAATGACGCACCAGCGCTTCCATCACTTCACGCACTTGCGGCGCGGTCATGAAAGAAGTTTCCACATCGATCTGAGTAAATTCAGGCTGACGATCAGCGCGCAGGTCTTCGTCACGGAAGCATTTAACGATCTGATAGTAACGGTCAAAACCGGACATCATCAGCAGCTGTTTGAACAACTGTGGGGATTGCGGCAGTGCGTAGAATTTACCTTTGTGCACACGAGAAGGCACCAGGTAGTCACGCGCGCCTTCCGGCGTGGCTTTGGTCAGCATCGGAGTTTCGATGTCGAGGAAGCCGTGGTCATCCATAAAACGGCGCACCAGGCTGGTGATTTTAGCGCGGGTTTTCAGGCGCTGCGCCATTTCCGGGCGACGCAGGTCGAGGTAGCGGTATTTCAGACGCGCTTCTTCGGTGTTGACGTGGTTAGAGTCAAGCGGCAGAACATCTGCGCGGTTGATGATAGTCAGCGAGGACGCCAGCACTTCAATTTCGCCGGTCGCCATATCGCGGTTAATATTTTTTTCGTCACGCGCACGTACGGTGCCCGTAACCTGAATGCAGAACTCATTACGCAGTTCAGAGGCCAGCTTTAACGCGTCCGCACGATCCGGATCGAAAAATACCTGCACGATACCTTCGCGGTCGCGCATATCGATGAAGATCAGGCTACCAAGATCACGACGACGGTTGACCCAACCACACAGAGTCACCTGCTGCCCCACGTGGGACAAACGGAGCTGTCCACAATATTCTGTACGCATGAGATATCCCTTAACTTAGCTGCCGGCGGATGCCCCCTGCTGCGCAGGTGACCAAGTCGCAGCGTTAGCTGTATGTCACAACTGAATGAAAAAAGGCGGCTATTATACTGGAAATTCTGCCGCACCGTAAGAGCCTGGCCCGCGCTGGAACGCCTCGTTACCACTTTATATCGGGCCTGAAATCAGACTCTACGCCAGTTTGCTATAAAGGTGTTGCCCGAACTCATAAAAATTAACAAAATTTGTCGTTCCGCCATCGGCTAATCGCATTAAGGTGTGAGGCACGATTTTGTTTTTTCAGGAGTCAGCATGCTTGAACTTAATGCTAAAACCACTGCGTTGGTGGTGATCGATTTACAAGAAGGCATCTTACCTTTTGCCGGTGGTCCACATACTGCCGATGAGGTAGTTAATCGCGCCGGGAAGCTGGCGGCGAAATTTCGCGCCAGCGGTCAGCCCGTGTTTCTGGTGCGCGTTGGCTGGTCTGCCGATCACGCCGAAGCATTAAAACAGCCGGTTGATGCCCCCTCCCCCGCTAAAGTGTTGCCCGAAAACTGGTGGCAACATCCAGCTGCATTAGGTGCAACTGACAGTGATATCGAAATCATCAAACGTCAGTGGGGTGCGTTTTACGGTACGGATCTGGAGTTGCAACTGCGCCGCCGAGGTATCGATACAATAGTGTTATGTGGGATCTCGACCAATATCGGTGTTGAATCCACCGCCCGCAATGCCTGGGAACTTGGCTTTAATCTGGTGATTGCCGAAGACGCCTGTAGTGCCGCCAGCGCCGAGCAGCACAATAACAGCATCAACCATATCTACCCACGCATCGCCCGTGTGCGTAGCGTGGAAGAGATCCTTCACGCGTTATGATTTACATCGGTCTACCGCAATGGTCGCATCCTAAATGGGTGCGGTTGGGAATCACCAGCCTTGAAGAGTATGCCCGCCACTTTAACTGCGTGGAGGGCAACACCACGCTTTACGCCCTGCCGAAACCCGAGGTTGTCCTGCGCTGGCGTGAACAGACCACAGATGACTTCCGCTTCTGTTTTAAGTTTCCGGCGACCATTTCGCATCAGGCAGCATTACGACATTGCGATGATTTAGTGACTGAATTTTTGACCCGCATGTCACCGTTGGCTCCGCGCATTGGGCAATACTGGCTGCAACTGCCTGCCACATTCGGCCCACGGGAGCTGCCTGCGCTTTGGCATTTTCTCGATTCTCTCCCTGGCGAATTTAATTATGGTGTGGAAGTCCGCCATCCACAGTTTTTCGCCAAAGGGGAAGAGGAACAAACGCTTAATCGCGGTTTACATCAGCGCGGCGTTAATCGGGTGATTTTAGACAGCCGCCCGGTTCATGCAGCACGTCCACACAGTGAAGCTATTCGCGACGCTCAACGAAAAAAACCTAAAGTTCCGGTACATGCTGTACTGACGGCGACAAATCCGCTGATCCGTTTTATCGGTAGTGATGATATGACGCAAAACCGGGAATTATTTCAGGTCTGGTTACAAAAATTAGTGCAGTGGCATCAGACCACTACGCCTTATCTTTTTTTACATACGCCAGACATTGCCCAGGCCCCGGAACTGGTACATACCCTGTGGGAAGACTTACGTAAAACGCTTCCAGAGATCGGAGCAGTTCCGGCTATTCCACAGCAATCTTCTCTTTTCTGAATTTGCCACCTATCATAGACAGGTGCCATCGGCCATTTTAAAGGGAGTTTGTATGGTAAGCGCGCTGTATGCCGTTTTAAGTGCGTTGTTATTAATGAAGTTCTCTTTTGATGTCGTTCGCTTGCGTTTGCAGTACCGCGTTGCCTATGGTGACGGTGGTTTTAGCGAACTGCAAAGCGCTATTCGCATTCATGGTAACGCGGTGGAATATATTCCCATCGCGATTGTGCTGATGCTGTTTATGGAAATGAATGGCGCAGAAACCTGGATGGTGCATATTTGCGGCATCGTTTTGCTTGCTGGTCGTCTGATGCATTATTACGGTTTTCATCACCGTCTGTTCCGCTGGCGACGTTCCGGCATGAGCGCCACCTGGTGTGCGCTGTTGCTGATGGTGCTGGCGAATCTTTGGTATATGCCCTGGGAGTTGGTTTTCTCCCTGCGTTAGCGCACAATACGCCACTTTCTTTTTCCCGGATTTTTACGTTATGTCTCACCGCGACACGCTATTTTCTGCCCCTATCGCCAGACTGGGCGACTGGACCTTTGATGAACGGGTAGCTGAAGTCTTCCCGGATATGATCCAGCGTTCCGTTCCCGGCTATTCCAATATTATTTCCATGATTGGTATGTTAGCCGAGCGCTTCGTTCAACCTGGTACGCAGGTTTACGATCTGGGTTGTTCTCTGGGCGCGGCGACGCTCTCGGTGCGTCGCAACATTCATCATGATAATTGCAAAATTATTGCCATCGACAACTCCCCGGCGATGATTGAACGCTGCCGTCGTCATATTGACGCCTATAAAGCCCCTACGCCAGTAGACGTCATTGAAGGTGATATTCGCGATATCGCCATTGAAAACGCATCGATGGTGGTGCTGAATTTTACCCTGCAATTCCTGGAACCTTCCGAGCGCCAGGCATTACTGGATAAAATTTATCAAGGACTGAACCCGGGCGGCGCGCTGGTGCTTTCGGAAAAATTCAGTTTCGAAGATGCCAAAGTTGGTGAACTGTTGTTCAACATGCACCACGACTTTAAACGTGCCAACGGTTACAGCGAACTGGAGATCAGCCAGAAGCGCAGCATGCTGGAAAACGTGATGCTGACCGATTCCGTGGAAACCCATAAAGCACGCCTGCATAAAGCCGGTTTTGAGCATAGCGAGCTGTGGTTCCAGTGCTTTAACTTTGGTTCACTGGTGGCATTAAAAGCAGAGGACGCTGCATGATCGACTTTGGTAACTTTTATTCTCTGATTGCCAAAAATCATCTTTCACACTGGCTCGAAACGCTGCCCGCGCAGATTGCTAACTGGCAGCGCGAGCAGCAGCACGGGCTGTTTAAGCAGTGGTCCAACGCGGTGGAATTTCTGCCTGAAATTAAACCGTATCGTCTGGATTTATTGCATAGCGTAACCGCCGAAAGCGAAGAGCCACTGAGCACCGGGCAAATTAAACGCATTGAAACGCTTATGCGGAACCTGATGCCATGGCGCAAAGGGCCGTTCTCACTGTATGGCGTCAACATCGATACCGAATGGCGTTCCGACTGGAAATGGGATCGTGTTCTGCCCCATCTTTCTGATTTAACCGGACGCACCATTCTGGATGTCGGCTGCGGCAGCGGTTATCACATGTGGCGCATGATTGGCGCAGGCGCGCACCTCGCGGTGGGGATCGACCCTACGCAACTGTTTCTGTGCCAGTTTGAAGCGGTGCGTAAACTACTGGGTAACGATCAGCGCGCACATTTGTTACCGTTAGGTATTGAACAGCTTCCGGCACTGAAAGCCTTTGATACCGTCTTTTCGATGGGCGTGCTTTACCATCGCCGTTCGCCGCTGGAGCATCTCTGGCAGTTGAAAGATCAACTGGTGAATGAGGGTGAACTGGTGCTGGAAACGCTGGTTATTGATGGCGATGAGAACACGGTGCTGGTACCAGGCGATCGTTACGCGCAAATGCGTAATGTCTATTTCATCCCTTCCGCGCTGGCGCTGAAAAACTGGCTGAAGAAGTGTGGTTTTGTAGATATCCGCATTGTGGATGTGTGCGTTACCACTACTGAAGAGCAGCGACGCACTGAATGGATGGTTACCGAATCTCTGTCCGATTTCCTCGACCCACATGATCCGAGTAAGACAGTTGAAGGTTATCCTGCGCCTAAACGCGCGGTGCTGATTGCGCGCAAGCCGTAAAGGTCTGGTATTACTGCCGGATGCGGCTTGAATGCCTTATCCGGCCTACAAACCCTTGCTAATTCAATCTATTGCAGGGACTATGTAGGCCTGATAAGCATAGCGCATCAGGCAGTTTTACGTTTGCATAACCTCAGCGCCCGTTTCCGGGCGCTATTCACTTCTTATGCCTGAATAGCTGGCTGATCAAACGCCGTTAACTTCGGCGCATTGCCCGTATATTTTTCGATATACACCAGCGCAGAGTTACCGGCACAGGCATTTGCCAGCTGCGAGCTGGGGATATCCGCCGTTAACACGTTCGCACTGCCGTTTTTACACAAGCCATTTTCCAGATCTGGCCATGCACCTTCATGCACGCATACCACGCCTTTTTTGATCCCGTCAGTCACCACCGCGCCTGTCAGAATCTGACCACGTTTGTTCCACACACGCACCAGATCACCATTCGCAATACCAAAGCGAGCAGCATCTTCGGTGTGAATAGTGATTGGTTCACGATCTGCAACCGCATATTTTTTACGCAGTTCCGCATAGTTAAGCTGACTATGTAAACGGTGTGCCGGATGTGCGGTCAGAAGCTGCAACTGCTTCTCGTCGGCGGTACCCTTCCACTCATCAGGCGCAAGCCAGGTTGGGTGTGCCGGGCAATCCTTATAGCCAAATTTTTCCAGCGTTTTGGAGTAAATCTCAATTTTGCCGCTTGGCGTACCCAGCGCATTTTTCACCGGATCGGCGCGGAAATCAGCATAACGAACGTACTGTTCGTTCTTCTCGCTGCGGCGCATTTCGATCAGTTTATTTTGCTGCCAGAAGGCATTAAACATCGGCATAGTCACGCGTTGCGCACGAGCACCTTTCTGAGCGGCATCATAGAAAAATTTCAGCCACGCCATTTCATCTTTACCTTCGGTATAGATCTCTTTTCCGCCAGGTTTCAGTAATTCAGCAAGATCGGCAAATACGTCAAAATCGTTACGCGCTTCAAATTGCGGAGCAACAGCCTGCTTCATCGGCACAATATGCTGGTTGCTGTAATCACCGGTCATCGTCAAGTCATTGCGCTCAAACGATGTGGTGATCGGTAATACGATATCTGCATGTTTAGCAGCTGCGGTCCAGTAGCATTCAGAAACGACGATCATCTCCGGTTTCTGCCATGCTTTGATCAGACGATTAGTATCCTGGTGATGGGTAAAGTTACCGCCACCCGCCCACCAGATCATTTTGATATTCGGATACGTTTGTTCTTTACCGTTATGCTGATATTTGCCACCAGGATTTTCCAGCGCATCGACGATACGGGCAACAGGAATCGCCGTCATTCCGCCATCATCAGCGGCCTCGCTGGCCTGTCCGGCAATCGCCGCAGACATTTCCGGCAGCACGCCGCCAACACGCGTCGGATTGCCACCGTTGGAGTAATGATAAGAGAAACCAAAACCGCCGCCCGGTGTACCAATCTGCCCTAACATCGCCGCCAGCGTCACCAGCATCCAGTGTTTCTGTTCACCATATTGCTGGCGCTGAATTCCCCAGCCAGCCATCAGCATTGTGCGATTCGCCGCCATCAGTTCAGCGAGTTTGACTATCTGCGCTTCCGGTACGCCAGTAATTTCCGCCGCCCAGGCCGCGCTCTTCGGAGTATTATCGCTCTTACCTGTCAGATACTCTTCAAACTGCGGATACCCGGTGGTGTATTTTTCAAGGAACACTTTATCGTGTTTACCTTGTGTCATCAGGGTATGCGCAATCCCTAACATCAGTGCCACGTCGGTGCCCATATTCGGCGCGATCCAGGTGGCATTATCACCAAAGAACTCGATGGTTTCGGAGCGGATAGGATCAATGGCAATCACTGGTTTGCCAGATTTTTTCAGCTGATGGAAGTATTCCAGCCCTTGCTCATCGGTACTGCTCCAGGCAATTTTTAAGGTATTCAGCGGGTTCATCCCCCACAGCACCACAGCCTGGCTGTTTTCCAGAATCAGCGGCCAGGAGGTCTGCTGTTCATACACCTCTACAGAACCGACCACATGCGGCATGATCACCTGTGCTGCCCCGGTTGAATAATCGCCGCTATGCCCGGAATAACCGCCCGCCAGGTTCATATAACGTTGCAGTAAGGTTTGCGCTTTATGCAACACGCCAGAAGAGCGCCAGCCGTATGATCCGGCAAAAATAGCCGATGGTCCGTTAGCTTTGCGAATGCGATCGTGTTGCTCATGAATCAGTTTTAATGCTTGCTCCCAGCTCACCTGTACATAAGTATCTTCGCCACGACCTTTCGCCGGTTGCAGTGGATTATCGAGATAGCTTTTTCTTACCATCGGATGCTGAATACGTGCCGTGGTGTGTACCTGATCCGCCGCCGTAGACTGTAAGGAGTTCGGTATGGTTTTCGCCAGCGCGCCTGTCGAAGAAACAATCTTGCCGTCCTTCACTTCTACGCTCATCGCTCCCCAACGGCCCGCGGTGAGGATTTTACCGCCCTTCTCTTCTGCCCATGCGGGTAGCGGTGCTGCCGATGTCACCACCAGCGCCCCAGCGGCAATACCGCTGTGTTTAATAAATTCACGTCTTGTTAATGTCATAACTTCCTCCCTGATCAACGAGGATCACTGTTTCTCGGTAATATCTTTGGCGTTGTACTGGAAGTACCGCGTCAAAATGTCCAGTTCGTTTTCGCTCATGCTGGTTCGCGCACCCATTCCTTTGGCAATGGACGGCCATGCATTGACGGTGTAATGGTCAGCGGCAATAGGCGCATGGCAACCAGCGCAATAGGTATCGTCAAGTTTTTCAGCGTATTGCCATAGCGGTTTACGGTCCGCTAATGCGGGATCGGTAAGCGCACCCTGTAAAGACGCCTGACGCCATTGATTGCCGTATTCGTCAGCCTGCCATTCCCCGTTTACCGTGAGCGCCTTGATACCTTCTTCACTTAATGTGGCTAGCGCCAGCCGTTGACCTGCCGCCAGGTAGAGCGTGTTTTCACTGCCCTGCATTTGATAACCCTGCAACAGAACGATCGGCTGTTTGCCACTGGCATCAACGACGGTGAGATCGGCACCAGGATTCACGGTAGCCAGCTCGCCTATGCGAGAAGTTTTGAAAGGATAAATATGTGCGCCATTAGTCACTGAAGTAGCGGCCTGACTTTCCAGCTCATGCGCCGCGTTGTCATCCATTTTTATTTCTGGCGGAAAATGGGCAATGCCTTTATGACAATCGATACAGGTTTCGCCGCCCTTTTGTGCTTTGTTATGCATTTTCTGCGCAGATTCACTTTGCGAGGCAATATCCATGGCATCAAAAGAATGGCAACTACGGCACGTTGCAGAGTCAGTTGCTTTTAATTCTTTCCATACTGTTTCGGCCATTTCCTGGCGATGAGTTTCGAACTTATCGTCACTGTCTATTTTGCCGCTAACAAATTCATGATAAATATCTTTAGATGCTTTTAATTTAGCAAATAAATAATCCATCCCTGACTTTGGAATATGGCAATCGGCACATTCCGCACGTATCCCTTTCTGGTTCGAAAAGTGGACAGTTCCCTGATATTCCTCAAAAGGTTTACTCATCGAGTGGCAGGAAAGGCAAAATGCTGTATCCGACGTTTTATGTAAGGCTTTTTGCGCCAGCAATAACCCGCCGCCACCAACCACAACCGCTATCAGCAAAAACAATAACCCAATGCGTTTTTTCCCTCGCATAGATTCCTCTAAATAAATTCCAGAACACCGAAATCATTGTATAATTAAATACACAACGAATTAACCACTTGCATAACTCGGCACAACACTGCCTGAAATAATCGATAAAGAATATGATTTATTACAATGTAATCATTAATTGCTAAGGAATAACCCAGTTGCTATTTAGAATATATATTTATCAGTTTTAGCAATTTAAATCCCATAATCAATGTGAATATAAAAAATATTATTAGCACAACGCTATGTTCACTGTCACCCGCTCAACAGATCACGGTTATCGTTCGTTTTTTATACTGCTCAGGGATAAAAAAAGGCCCCTGTTGAAATTGCAGGGGCCTGGTACGAGCAAGCATCATATTGGGCGACATGATGCAACGGTAAAAATCATTTGGCCTGATGGCGTTCAATGATTCCTTTCATTTCAGCAACCGCCGCCCCGTCTACGATATAACGCGAATACTCGTCCGCGTGTTCATCTGATGACATGGACAATCCTTGATTACGATAACGCATCGGTGAGGCTTGCCACGCTCCCGCGGAGCTATGGACTTCCAGCACTCCGGCATCGAGGAAGTGGTGCAGGTTTTCTGCACGGACTCCTGCTCCGGCCATAATGATTGGAGCATCACGATGGGCAATAAGTTCCATAATTTTTGATAAACCTTGCAGTGAGTCTGATTTTTGCCCTGATGTCAGTACCCGGGCAATGCCCAATTCCGCAAGATTATTGAGTGTATATAAAGGGTTAGCGCACATATCGAAGGCGCGATGAAAAGTCACTGCCAGCGGACCGGCAGCAGCCATTATTTTTTCCATTCGTGGCATATCGACATTCCCGTCAACATCGAGAACGCCCGTCACCAGTCCAGGAAAACCTAATTCGCGGACCGTGCGCACATCCTCAAGAATGGCGGCAAACTCACCGTCGCTGTAGCAAAAATCACCACCGCGTGGGCGAATTATCGGATGCACAGGGATCGTCACCCGCTGGCGCACGGATTTCAGTACCCCCAACGACGGCGTTAAGCCCCCCTCTTTTGGGGCTGCGCATAATTCAACTCTGTCTGCGCCGTTTTGCTGCGCCGTTAGTGCACATTCCATGCTGTAACAGCAAATTTCCAGTAATGCCATTTTTGCTCCTTAATTACGCTGACTGCTCGCTGGCAACGATCTCTTCAATGGACCACGGATGAAACTTAATAGTTGTTTTGCCATCGGTGACCGCCAGCGTCGGATTCGGTAATCGCTCATGCTCACCTTTTGGTGAACTGGTTTTAACTGAGATCCCCGGTAGGCTGAGTCCTTCATCAGAAAGCAAAGCCAGCGCACGGGCATTCAGCGTTTCTGGATCACCCGGCAGAACGATTTCAATATGTTCCCAACCTTCGTGTGGGTAACGTTTTTCCCCGGGCCACGGTAGCTCCACAATAGAAAACTGCCAGTGCGCAACCTGTACCGGTTCATGCAATTTAAACAGACAAATCGGTCTGCCATTGATCATATTTTCTGACAAAAGCTCGCCACACTGTTCAAACCCGCGACGCCAGCGCTCAGCGGTGACGTTTTGATGGCAACGCAAAGAAATGTGATCGGCAGTCAGCGGAGTGATATTCAACCCCAGACGGCGGGAAAGTTCATCTAATGCGTGGGTAAATCGCGGTAAATCCGATGCAATATCCTGCAGCTCATCGATAGATTGCCAGTTCGCCATAATCACTCTTCGTCTTTCAGTAAAAGCGTTAATTTACCCTGTTGCCCTGTGTCAACCAACCGCTGATTTCACGCCGCTTCTGATGCAATAGTGAAAACGGCAATACGCCACGCGCACGTTGCTGACGAAAACAGCCATTTGCAGTATACTCCCGCCCTAATTTCTTTAACTGGTGCGGGCAATTTTTGCTCGCTTCATCAATGTAAGGTATTCCGGTGAATATTCAGGCTCTTCTCTCAGAAAAAGTCCGTCAGGCCATGATTGCGGCAGGCGCGCCTGCGGATTGCGAACCGCAGGTTCGTCAGTCAGCAAAAGTTCAGTTCGGCGACTATCAGGCTAACGGCATGATGGCAGTTGCTAAAAAACTGGGTATGGCACCGCGACAATTAGCAGAGCAGGTGCTGACTCATCTGGATCTTAACGGTATCGCCAGCAAAGTTGAGATCGCCGGTCCAGGCTTTATCAACATTTTCCTTGATCCGGCATTCCTGGCTGAACATGTTCAGCAGGCGCTGGCGTCCGATCGTCTCGGTGTTGCTACGCCAGAAAAACAGACCATTGTGGTTGACTACTCTGCGCCAAACGTGGCGAAAGAGATGCACGTCGGTCACCTGCGCTCTACCATTATTGGTGACGCAGCAGTGCGTACTCTGGAGTTCCTCGGTCACAAAGTGATTCGCGCAAACCACGTCGGCGACTGGGGCACTCAGTTCGGTATGCTGATTGCATGGCTGGAAAAGCAGCAGCAGGAAAACGCCGGTGAAATGGAGCTGGCTGACCTTGAAGGTTTCTACCGCGATGCGAAAAAGCATTACGACGAAGATGAAGAGTTTGCCGAGCGTGCACGTAACTACGTGGTAAAACTGCAAAGCGGTGACGAATATTTCCGCGAGATGTGGCGCAAACTGGTCGACATCACCATGACGCAGAACCAGATCACCTACGATCGTCTCAACGTGACGCTGACCCGTGATGACGTGATGGGCGAAAGCCTCTACAACCCGATGCTGCCAGGAATTGTGGCGGATCTCAAAGCCAAAGGTCTGGCAGTAGAAAGCGAAGGGGCGACCGTCGTATTCCTTGATGAGTTTAAAAACAAGGAAGGCGAACCGATGGGCGTGATCATTCAGAAGAAAGATGGCGGCTATCTCTACACCACCACTGATATCGCCTGTGCGAAATATCGTTATGAAACACTGCATGCCGATCGCGTGCTATATTACATCGACTCCCGTCAGCATCAACACCTGATGCAGGCATGGGCGATCGTCCGTAAAGCAGGCTATGTACCGGAATCCGTACCGCTGGAACACCACATGTTCGGCATGATGCTGGGTAAAGACGGCAAACCGTTCAAAACCCGCGCGGGTGGTACAGTGAAACTGGCCGATCTGCTGGATGAAGCCCTGGAACGTGCACGCCGTCTGGTGGCAGAAAAGAACCCGGATATGCCAGCTGACGAGCTGGAAAAACTGGCTAACGCGGTTGGTATTGGTGCGGTGAAATATGCGGATCTCTCCAAAAACCGCACCACAGACTACATCTTCGACTGGGACAACATGCTGGCGTTTGAGGGTAATACCGCGCCATACATGCAGTATGCTTACACGCGTGTATTGTCCGTGTTCCGTAAGGCAGAAATTAACGAAGAGCAACTGGCTGCAGCTCCGGTAATCATCCGTGAAGATCGTGAAGCGCAACTGGCAGCTCGCCTGCTGCAGTTTGAAGAAACCCTCACCGTGGTTGCCCGTGAAGGCACGCCGCATGTGATGTGTGCTTACCTGTACGATCTGGCTGGTCTGTTCTCTGGCTTCTACGAGCACTGCCCGATCCTCAGCGCAGAAAACGAAGAAGTGCGTAACAGCCGTCTGAAACTGGCACAACTGACAGCGAAGACGCTAAAGCTGGGTCTGGATACGCTGGGTATTGAGACAGTAGAGCGTATGTAATCGATTTTTCGTGAGAGTAAAGCCTGATCAGGGTTACCTGATCAGGCTTTTTTATTGCCATCTAAATGTATTCTGAAAATGGACATGCCATTGTTTTCTGACTGTTGGATAAGAGGCCAGAAGCGTAATATCCGGCCCCAGGGAAACGATAACGGTTGAATTTAAGGAATACCGCAGTGTTTAAATTTCTTGTATTAACATTAGGCATTATCTCTTGCCAGGCTTACGCAGAAGATACGGTTATAGTAAACGACCATGACATTTCAGCCATCAAAGATTGTTGGCAAAAAAATTCAGATGATGATACTGACATTAACGTGATCAAATCATGCCTGCGACAAGAATACAATCTCGTCGATGCGCAATTAAATAAAGCCTATGGTGAAGCTTATCGTTATATAGAACAAGTGCCACGCACAGGTGTAAAAAAACCTGATACCGAACAACTTAACTTGCTTAAAAAATCACAGCGAGCCTGGCTGGATTTTAGGGACAAAGAATGTGAATTAATCCTTTCAAATGAGGACGTTCAGGATTTAAGTGACCCTTATTCTGAATCAGAATGGCTCTCATGTATGATCATACAGACCAATACGCGAACTCGCCAGTTGCAGCTATACCATAACTCTGAAGATTTTTATCCAAGCCCTTTGACAAGAGGATAATTCACATCTTTTTGGCATGTTTTGTTGCAAGCTATTCCTGATAAATAATTGCAACAAGACATCGAGCCTTTTTCACTGAGTTATTAAACATACTCGCGAGCGCGTAATTTTTTTGTCCTTCAGCGATAATTCACAATCACTTCATTACGTTGTACCTTTAGCGGTGGAATTAACCGCCCACCGCCTGGCACTTCCCAGATAAATCGCAACGGTTCTGCTGCCGCTATACCGGAAAAGGCCACGGTGGTTCCGCTCTGCCCCTCTAATTCGACACAACGAGATTGCGAACACAAGCGAACCCGCAGTCCTGAAGGTGTCGGGCCGATAAGCTGATAACGCCACGCTACCAGCGTCATCAATCCTGAAGCAGGTTGTCGCGTAGAAAGAGGCGCAGACGACATCGACTCACCGCGATGATTTAGCGTAATTCCTACACTACTTGCCTGCCACATCCCCTCCCCGGCGGCTTGCACCAGCAGCGGAAACAATAATATTGCTAATAAGGTTCTCATTATTTGCCGCCAATTGTCGCCGTCATGCGGATATGTCGGTTATCAGACAGTTCCAGATTCGACAGGACCACTAACTGCGGCAAGCTGCGGCGCAGGAAGCGAGACAATAATGGTCGCAGCGCGTGGTTCACCAACAATACTGGCGGCGCACCCAGCATCTCCTGACGGGATAGCGCTTCCTGAGTTTGCGCCAGTAAACGATCCGCCAGCCCTGGCTCCAGTCCTCCCCCGCCCTGCAGCGCCTGTAGTAACAAACGTTCCAGCGGTGTATCGAGGCCAATAACATGGACTTCATCTTTGCCAGGAAACCACTGCTGGGTAATCGCCCGTCCCAACGCCACGCGCACGACGGCGGTTAATTCATGTGGATCGCTTTGGATGGGCGCATGTTCCGCCAGCGTTTCGAGAATGGTGCGCATATCGCGAATCGGTACTTTTTCATCGAGGAGATTTTGCAGCACTTTATGCAGTGTGGTGAGCGTGACGACGCCAGGAACGAGATCTTCCGTCAGCTTTGGCATCTCCTGGGCGACGCGATCCAACAGCTGTTGCGCCTCCTGACGACCAAACAGCTCTGCGGCATGCTGGCTAATGAGGTGGTTAAGATGCGTTGCTACCACCGTGCTGGCCTCAACCACTGTGTACCCCTGAATCTGCGCCTGTTCTTTTAGCGCACTTTCAATCCAGATAGCATTCAGGCCAAATGCCGGATCGACGGTCGCCTCACCAGGTAACGTCCCGGCAGCGGTTCCAGGGTTAATCGCCAGCCAGCGCCCCGGATAAGCATCACCACTGCCAATCTCCACGCCTTTCATCAAAATGCGATAGCGGGCAGGTTGCAGATCCATATTGTCGCGAATGTGCACCACTGGCGGCAGAAATCCCATCTCCTGGGCAAATTTCTTGCGGATACTGCGTATACGGCCCAACAACTCACCATCCTGCTGGAAATCGACCATCGGGATCAGTCGATAACCCACTTCCATTCCCAGAGAATCTTCCAGTTGTACATCGTTCCACGTCGCTTCGACAACGGTATTATTCTCTGCCATTTTTACCGGTTTGGGTTCGGCAGGCGCTTTTTGTTCGCGTCCGCGTATCCACCAGGCCAGCCCCAGCAATCCGGCAGTGAACAGCAAAAATACCAGGTTCGGCATTCCAGGCACCAGGCCGAGTAAACCGAGCACGGCGGCGCTTAACAACATAACGCTTGGGTTACTGAAAAGCTGATTCACCATCTGCTCGCCAACATCCTGATCGGTGCTGACACGCGTAACGATGACCCCCGCGGCGGTAGAAATCACCAGCGCTGGAATTTGTGCCACCAGACCGTCGCCAATGGTCAATAGCGTATAACTTTCCGCCGCGTGTCCCATGCTCATGCCATGTTGCAGCACGCCGACCAGCAACCCGCCGACAACGTTAATGACCATGATGAGGATCCCGGCGATGGCATCGCCGCGAACAAACTTACTTGCCCCGTCCATTGAGCCGTAAAAATCGGCTTCCTGAGTCACTTCGGAGCGGCGTTTTTTCGCCTCATCTTCACCAATCAATCCAGCGTTAAGGTCGGCGTCAATCGCCATCTGCTTACCCGGCATACCATCGAGAACAAAGCGCGCACCCACTTCTGCGATACGCCCGGCACCTTTGGTAATGACCATAAAGTTGATGATCACGAGAATGACAAACACCACGATACCGATAGCGAAATTGCCACCAACGAGGAAGTGACCGAATGCTTCGACCACCTTCCCAGCCGCCGCCGCGCCGGTATGCCCTTCCATCAAAATGATACGGGTTGAAGCCACGTTAAGTGCCAGACGCAACAACGTAGTAAACAACAGAATGGTCGGAAACGCAGCAAACTCAAGCGTGCGCTGGGTAAACATCGCCACCAGCAACACCATGATCGACAAGGCAATATTGAAGGTAAACAACAGGTCGAGTATGAATGCGGGCAGTGGCAGCACCATCATCGACAAGATCAACAGGATCAAAATCGGTCCGGCAAGGATCTGCCATTGTGTCGATTTCAGGTTTGCGGGCAGGCGCAGCATCGCGGCCAGATTACTCATGGGTCGGTTTCTCGTTAATAAAATCCAGGGCTTCCGGCACCGGAAGATGAGTAGGTTGTACAGGGCGCTGTCCACCAGCCAGACGCCAGCGTTTCAGTTGCCAGACCCAGGCCAGCACTTCCGCCACCGCGGCGTACAGTTGACCCGGGATTTGTTGACCAATCTCCGCATGTCGATACAGCGCTCGCGCCAGCGGCGGCGCTTCAAGCGTCGGGACGTTATTTTCAGCGCCAATTTCACGAATGCGCAGCGCGACCAGCCCTGCACCTTTAGCGACCACTTTCGGTGCGCTCATTTTGTTTTCGTCATACTGCAACGCTACCGAATAGTGGGTCGGGTTATTGACAATGACATCCGCTTTCGGCACATCGGCCATCATCCGACGCCGTGCAGCAGCTCGCTGCATCTGACGGATCCGCCCTTTAACATGAGGGTCACCTTCGCTTTGTTTGAACTCATCACGAATATCCTGCCGTGACATACGCAGCTTTTTCAGGTGGCTGAATATTTGGAAAAAGACGTCAAATCCCACCATTGGAATGACACCAAGCACCACCAGCAGTGCGCATAGCCCTACCAAATCCATCGCATTACCCATGGCGGTAATCGGAGACTCGGCCATCAAGCGCATCATCTGCGGCCAGTGATGCCAGAGAAAAAACCCCGTCACGCTGCCAACCAGGATGGTTTTCAAAATTGCTTTAAGCAACTCCGCGCCAGTCTGAGCCGAGAACATCCGTTTAATGCCCGGTAGCGGGTTGAGTTTGGAAAACTTCGGCTGCAAGGATTTGCCGCTAAATACCAGCCCTCCCAGCATGACCGGAGAAATGAGCGCCACCAGCACCACGCCGCTAATCAGCGGCAGCAGCGCCAGCATGGCTTCTCTGATCAGCAGAATAATCTGCCCGAGGATCAGATTCGGGTCATTGATAATACTGTGATCAAAATGCAGCCCAGCGGAGAGCATGCCCGACAATCGACGGGCCAGCGACACACCGCCAAACCAGATAACACTAACGCCCACCAGCAAAATCAGCAGTGAGGTCAGTTCACGGGAACGCGGGATTTGCCCCTCTTCCCGCGCTTTTTCTAGTCGGTGAGGTGTGGGGGCTTCTGTTTTGTCGTCGCTCTCGTCAGACACGTCGCCAATCCTGGAAAGAGTATTAAGCGTGAATGATGCCAGAGCGCAAAGCGTTCAATGGTTTGAGTAAGGGGCAAAACAGGCGGGATTTAGGGCTTTTGCTGCCACACATCAAGCATAGTGTGCGTTTGTCGGATGCGGCGTCATCGCCTTATCAGACCGCCTGATATGACGTGGTCACGCCACATCAGGCAATACAAATCAAAATCCAAGACTATCCAACAAATCGTCCACCTGATCCTGACTGGCTACCACACCGGCTTTGCTGGTATCGACCTGAGGTCCATTAAGCAAACTCTGGTTTTCACGTTTTGGACGCGACTCCTGTTCCGGGATGTTTTCCAACAGCACCATCAGCAACTGGCGTTCGATCTCCTGAATGACATCCATCATCCGCTTAATGACCTGCCCGGTGAGATCCTGAAAATCCTGCGCCATCATGATTTCCAGCAGTTGCGCGTTAGTAAAGCTGGTATGCGCGGGTACATCTGCCAGAAATTGTCGTGTATCTGTTACCAGTTCACGGGCGTCGGCAAGGTCAATCGGATCGGCAAACCAGTCATCCCAACGTTGGGTTAACGCTTTTGCTGATTTCTCCATTTGATCCTGATGCGGTTGTGACGCCTCAACACTGTTCAGCGCCCGCTCCGCAGCCTGGGCGGTCATCTGCACAACATAGTACAAACGATCGCGCGCATCGGGGATGGCTTCCGCCGCTTCGGCAATGGCCTGATCCAGCCCCAGTTCCCGCAAACTGTCGCGCAGCATACGCGTCAGGCTGCCGATGCGCGCAATGATATCGCCAGCTGAATGCTCGTCAGCAGGTTTGATTGATGGTTGCATCATAGTCGCATCCTCACATGCCCAGTTTCTCAAAGATTTTGTTGAGTTTTTCCTCCAGCGTCGCGGCGGTAAATGGCTTCACCACATAGCCACTGGCCCCCGCTTGCGCCGCAGCAATGATGTTCTCTTTCTTCGCTTCTGCAGTCACCATTAACACTGGCAATGCCGACATCGCGCCATCCGCACGAATTGTTTTCAGCAATTCCAGGCCATCCATATTGGGCATGTTCCAGTCGGAGATAACAAATCCATAACCGCCTGCCTGCAACTTATTGAGAGCGTCGACGCCATCTTCCGCTTCCTCAACATTATTGAATCCCAGCTCTTTCAGCAGGTTACGCACTATGCGTCGCATGGTGGAAAAGTCATCCACAACCAAAAATTTAAGTTCTTTATCCGCCATTTCACACTCCTGATTTAAATACGTATCGCCTGTCCGGCACTAATTTTTGCCAACATTTGCTGGCTTACCTGGCTAAGATCGACCACTTCGCAGACACCACCCATATTGATGGCCTCGCGCGGCATGCCGAACACCACGCAACTTGCTTCGTTTTGCGCAAGGGTCCATGCCCCCGCCTGACGCATCGCCAACATTCCCGCCGCGCCGTCGTTGCCCATACCGGTCAGGATCACCCCAACCGCATTACGCCCCGCCTGTTTGGCGACAGAATGGAACAACACATCTACCGAAGGCCGATGACGGTTAACCGCCGGGCCATCGTGAATTTTGATTTGGTAATTTGCGCCACTACGCGACAGCTCCATATGCCGATCGCCCGGCGCAATATAGGCATGCCCCGGCAAGACACGTTCTCCGTCTTCGGCTTCTTTAACCCCGATCTGGCAAAGCTTATTAAGTCTGTCGGCAAAAGAGCGGGTGAAACCGGGCGGCATATGTTGGGTAATTAACAATGCCGGGCTGGAAAGCGGCAACGGTTGCAGTACGTGACGAATTGCCTCAGTTCCACCCGTTGAAGCACCAATCGCAATCAGTTTTTCAGAACTCAACAACGGACCCGCCTTCAGCGTTGTCGGTGCTGACAATGGCTTATGTGCTGCAAGGCTCGCCTTTGCTGCCGTACGCACCTTTTCAGCAATCATTTCGCTATACGCCAGCATTCCTTCGCGAATACCCAGTTGCGGTTTGGTGACAAAATCTATTGCCCCCAGCTCCAGCGCGCGCAGCGTGACTTCTGATCCTTTGCCGGTCAAGGAAGAAACCATCACAACGGGCATTGGACGCAAACGCATTAATTTTTCGAGGAAATCCAGTCCGTCCATCCGCGGCATTTCAACATCCAGCGTCAGCACATCGGGATTGAATTTCTTAATCAAGTCACGCGCGACCAGCGGATCAGGCGCGGTCGCCACCATTTCCATGTCGCTATGGCTGTTGATGATTTCTGTCATGATCTGGCGCATCAGTGCCGAATCATCGACAGATAACACCCTGATTTTGCTCATCGTTAATCCTTACTTAGCGCATACACCGTCTGACCACGCAGCGTGAAGCGGCGCTCAAGGTGGCTAAAGTTTTCAGAGTGACCCGCAAACAGCAATCCGTCGGGTTTAAGGAGCGGAACAAAGCGGCGCAAAATCTCCTGCTGGGTATTTTGATCGAAGTAGATCATGACGTTACGACAGAAGATCGCATCAAACGGCCCCGGCACGGTGTACTGTTTCGCCAGTAGATTCAGCGGGGCAAAATCAACATAGTTCGCCAGCTCCTGACGCACGCGTACCAGCCCTTCATGCGGTCCCGTCCCTCGCATGAAATACCGTTGCAGTTGCTGCGGCGTCAGGTTTTTCAACTCTTCATGGCGATAAATACCGCTTCTGGCTTTTTCCAACACTTCGGTGTCGATATCACTGGCAAACACTTTCCAGCGTCCGGGCGCGGTGCCCAATATGTCAGCCAGCGTCATCGCAATGCTGTACGGCTCTTCGCCGGTCGAAGCCGCCGCGCTCCATACGCGATACTCGCCAGAACGGCGACGTGCGTGATCCGCGAGCAGAGGGAAATGGTGTGCCTCACGGAAAAATGCCGTCAGATTCGTGGTCAGCGAATTGATAAACGCCTGCCACTCACCGCTGTGCTGATTAGATTCCAGCAAGTTCAGATAATGACCGAAATCCGTCAGTCCCAGCGAACGCAAACGACGAACCAGTCGGTTGTAAACCATGTCGCGTTTATGGTCAGCCAGAACGATCCCGGCTCGTTGATAGATCAATTGACTTATCCGCCGAAAATGCGCGTCGGAAAGCGCCAGGCGCTCGGTCATCTGTAACAATAAAGACGTTTGCCCACAGGGCAGAGATGAAGTCATAGCGCCTTCTCAATCACTTCAGGATACCACTGGCGCAATTTGTAACTGCGCCGACTCATGTCGTGCTACTTCATGTTCTTCAAGGGTAAATACCGCCACACGCGACGAAAGATGGTCGGCCTGATTCGCCAGTTGTTCCGTTGCCACCGCCGCTTCTTCTACCAGCGAGGCGTTCTGCTGAGTCACCTGATCCATCTGGCTGACAGCCTGTGCAACCTGCTCAATCCCCCGCTGTTGTTCTTCCGACGCAGAGGCAATTTCTCCCATAATGTCGTTCACGCGGGTCACCGAACTGACAATATCGATCATGGTCGCGGCGGCGTTATTCACCAGTTTCGAACCCTGCTGGACACGATTGACTGACTCTTCGATCAGCCCTTTGATCTCTTTTGCTGCCTGCGCGCTACGGCTGGCAAGATTGCGCACTTCACCTGCCACTACCGCAAAACCACGCCCCTGCTCTCCGGCGCGAGCCGCTTCCACTGCCGCATTCAGGGCCAGAATATTGGTCTGGAAAGCAATTCCGTCGATAACGCTGATAATGTCGCCAATTTTTTGCGAGCTGGTGGCGATCTCCTGCATGGTGTGAGTCATGGTACTGACCTGAACACCGCCCGCCTGCGCCGTTGTCGCGGCATTTTTTGCCAGTTCCGACGCCTGTCGTGCGTTATCGGCGTTTTGCCCTACCGTGGCGGTTAATTGCTCCATACTGGCGGCCGTTTGTGCCAGCGATGCCGCCTGCTGTTCGGTACGACTTGAGAGATCGTTATTGCCTGCGACAATCTCCGCGATACCAATGTGCATCTCCTGGCTTCCCTTACGCACATCACTTACCGTCCCACGCAAAGCCTGCTGCATGGTCTTCAGACTGGCAAAAATGGCGGTGATCTCATTACGACCATATACCGCAATCGGACGCGCCAGATTACCCGCAGCAATGCTGTCAAAATGGCTACCGATAATGGCCAGTGGTTGAACAATCATCTTGCGCGTCCACCACAGCGCACTGCTGATGTAGATCGCCGCAACAATAATCATGCTGATAAACACCAGTGCCGAAATCTGATAGTTACGCTGGCTTTGCGCACTGGCGGCTTCCAGCACATGGTTGATCTCCAGCTGCCAGGCCTCAAAGTTAACGTCAAACGCATTCTGTGATCCCTGCACCGGCGCAGTGAGGAAATCCGAAAGTTGATTACTTTCAAGCCAGGTCGCCTGATGTTCGAGATCGTTGTGCCAGCGGGCAAAACTTTTCTCCGTCTCTTTTTGCAATCCCCTGACGTGCTCGTTGCCCGCAGTCATCGCCATAAAACTTTTAAACAGCGTGGTGGATTGCGTCAGACTGGCGCGCGCCGTCGTCATCAACGTTTTAATGTCATCCGCCGGATAGCTAAGTGCCGTCAGAGTGCCCGCTTTGTTCAGCGCGGTACTGGCCTGTAACATTACCGCCCGAGTTTGCGCTAATGCCGCACGTTGCTGATTGCTCTGCTCGACCTGATTCAGTCGTTGCAAATCGTCGCGAAATGCCCAAAAAGACATGCCGTTACTGCCAATCTGCAAGATCCCGCAGAGAATCAAAATTAAAAACAGCGTGGTCGAAATTCGAATACGATTAAACATCAACGCTCCCCATCAGGCGGCAATGACCGCGTTAGTAAATACTCGTCAAAATGTTTCCCAGTTTGGATCTTGTTCAGCAATTCGCAGTCGTGGCTGTGCCGGTGGTTGCTCACTGGCAGGACGGGATGGTGTTTGCGGTTTATTGGTGAGTGGGCTGGCTGCCAGACGGAACGCGGAAACCGCTTGCGTTAAACGACTCGCCTGTTCTTCCAGCGCAGCGGCGGCGGCAGCTGATTCCTGCACCAGCGATGCGTTCTGTTGCGTGACGCGATCCATTTCCGAAACCGCCAATGCGACTTGATCGATGCCACGGCTCTGTTCATCCGATGCCGATGCAATCTCGCCCATAATGTCAGTCACGCGAGTGACAGCATTGACGATATTGTTCATTGTTTCCCCGGCGCTTTCGACCAGCACCGAACCGGTATCAACGCGTGAGACGGAGTCTTCAATGAGGGCTTTGATCTCTTTTGCCGCCTGGGCGCTGCGACTGGCAAGATTACGCACTTCACCCGCCACCACGGCAAAACCACGGCCCTGTTCACCCGCACGCGCGGCTTCAACCGCGGCATTCAGCGCGAGGATATTAGTCTGGAAGGCAATACCGTCGATAACGCTGATAATGTCGGCAATTTTCTTCGAACTATCGGCGATCTCATGCATCGTTTTCACTACGCCATCCACCACTTTGCCGCCGTGCTGGGCGGTGTCGGAGGCACTTTGCGCCAGTTGCGAGGCCTGGCGGGCGTTATCGGCGTTTTGCTTCACTGTCGCGGTGAGCTGCTCCATGCTGGCGGCAGTTTCTTCCAGCGCGGATGCCTGCTGTTCAGTACGGGAGGAAAGATCGGTGTTGCCCGCCGCAATTTCACGGGTACCGGCATAGATGGCATCTGAACCTTCGCGGACATGAGTGACGGTGTCAGTCAAAGAGCGTTGCATATGTGAAACGCTCTGCGCCAGGTCGCCCATTTCACTGCGCCCGTCAATGGTCAGGGTATTCGCCAGGTTACCACCGGCGATTTCGCGAATGTGAGCAATAATTTTTGCCAGCGGAGTAAGCAACATACGGCGAATGCCGTACCACGCCACCAGCAGAATCAATACCACCACCAGCGCGATAACCGCCAGTTGCCACTGGGCAAATCGGTAATCATCTGCGTTGTCAGTGACGATATCGCGATACAGTTTTTCACTGCTGAGGGCGTACTGAGCAAACGCTTCGCCCATTGCATTTTGCATTCCCTGGGTTGGCTGAGCGAAATAAGCTCCAGTATTGCCATAATCTAGATAATCAATCAGTTCAGTTAACGCTGTGTAATAGTTTTTATATTTTTCATCAATATTACGACTGGTAGCGACCATTTCAGGTAACGGTGCCATGCTTTTGAATTTTTTATAATGCGTCGCTGCCTGCGCCAATGTTTTCCTGGCGCTATCGAGCAATTCAACTTTGGCGTTACTTTGTTGATTGGAGGAATCCATCATCATCCGTACCGCTGAACGACTCAGGTTAATGCGCGTTTGCAGCATTAAATCCCAGGTTGACGTCAGCTCGCCCTGCTGTTCCCGTAATTGATTGGAAACCACAAAGCTCTTCTGGCTATGGTGAAGGGAAGAAAAAAACAGACTGCCGGAAATAAGCTGTAACAGTGCGAATACCCCCAGCACCATTACCAACAGCGTGACTACGCGGATACGGTTAATCATAAGGCACCTTCCTGAAAACAAGTTGATCTCGTTATCGGCAAGGAGGGGGGAAACTTTATTGCTGATGCCACCCGCCGCGAAATTGAAATAAAAAACCCGATGCGCAGATCATCGGGTTCATTTCAATTGAGGAAATCGGGAGAATTACGCCACTTCTGACGCCGCGCTATCTAACAGCGCCATCTCTTCGCTGTTCAGCAGTTTTTCGATGTTCACCAGAATCAACATCCGGTCGCCCAGTGCGCCCAGTCCAGTGAGATATTCTGTTGAAAGCGTCACGGCAAATTCCGGTGCCGGACGAATTTGCTCCGCCGTCAATGAAAGCACGTCTGAGACGCCGTCAACCACGATGCCGACCACCCGCTGTCCGAGATTCAGGACGATAACTACCGTGTTGTCGTTATAGTCCACATCCACCTGGCTGAACTTAATTCGTAAGTCAACAATCGGCACAATAACGCCGCGCAGATTCGTGACGCCTTTGATAAACGCTGGCGTGTTCGCAATCCGTGTTACCTGATCGTAGCCACGGATCTCCTGCACTTTCAGGATATCAATACCGTACTCTTCATCACCAAGGGTAAATACCAGAAATTCCTGGCCTGACGGCTCGCTGGCCAGCTTTGTTACATTCGTCATACCGGTCATATTGTTACCTTTTTACTCATTCAGGCGGCGGTGTTCGCCATACGTTGTTCGCGGTTTATCGCCTGCAAGGCGGAGACATCAACAATCAGTGCCACGCTGCCGTCGCCAAGAATGGTCGCAGCAGAAATGCCGGGGACTTTGCGATAGTTACTTTCAAGGTTTTTAACCACAACCTGGTGTTGACCAATTAATTGATCCACCAGCAAGGCGTAGCGGCGACCGCCACTTTGTAAGATCACCACAATTCCCTGGGTGGCTTCGGTTTTCGCGCCCGCGACGTTGAACACTTTCCACAGTTCGACGATGGGCAGATATTCACCCCGCACTTCCAGCACCCGCTCGCCGCCGGCCAGTGGATGGAGATCGGCTTCACGGGGTTGCAGTGATTCCATAACAGCATTCAGCGGCAGAATGAAAACTTCATCCGCAACGCGTACGGACATGCCGTCGAGGATGGCCAGCGTCAGCGGCAGTAAAATGCGGATCGTAGTGCCAGTACCCTGCTTCGACTGGATTTCGACATGACCGCCCATCTCCTGGATATTACGTTTAACGACGTCCATGCCGACGCCGCGCCCGGAGACGTCGGTGACCTGCTCTGCCGTGGAGAAGCCAGGTGCAAATATCAGCATCGCGACTTCGTCGTCGCTCATGTTTTCGCTGACAGTCAAACCTTGCGAGGCCGCTTTTGCCAGAATTCGCTCACGGTTTAGCCCCGCCCCATCGTCGGTCACTTCAATGCAAATGTTGCCGCCCTGATGTTCGGCAGACAGAATTAAATTTCCGACGCTGTTTTTACCTGCGGCGAGCCGTTTTTCTGGCAGTTCAATACCGTGATCGAGGCTATTGCGTACCAGGTGGGTCAGCGGGTCGATAATGCGTTCTATCAGGCTTTTGTCGAGTTCAGTAGAACTGCCCACCAGCGTCAGTTCTACCTGCTTGCCGAGTTTTCCCGCCAGATCACGCACCAGCCGGGGATAGCGACTAAAAACATATTCCATCGGCATCATGCGAATCGACATCACTGATTCCTGCAAATCACGGGCGTTACGTTGTAACTGCCCCATGCTGGTTATCAAATCACCATGATTAACCGGGTCCAGTTCGCTGGAACGCTGGGCAAGCATGGACTGGGTGATAACCAGCTCGCCGACGAGGTTAATTAATTGATCAACCTTTTCTACCGCTACACGGATGCTGGTGGATTCATTGCTGCGCGTCGTTTTTTCCCGCTCCACGCGGCCGGTTGGCGCTTGTTCGGCTGCCAGTTTAAGCACTGGTGGGGTGGATATTTTTGGCGAGACTTCTACTGTTTCAAAAGTAATCTGATCGGCTTCAATCACAAAACAGAGTACCGCTGTGATGTCATCTTCGGCAATGTCGCCCGGTAATATTGCCGAGAGCGAATCCGCCCCTTTCACCACGTCAGTTAACGTTGTCAGATGTCCCAGTTCTTCTTCCAGCAGGTCGACTTCCCCGGCCTTCAGGCGCGAAAGGATAATTCGTCGCGGCGACTGACTGCGACTCTGCTCATCTTGCGGTTCACTTTTGGCAACCACACTTAATCGGGTCACTGCGGATGGCGTTTCGCCTTTCGCTTCTAATGCCAGTTGACGCAAGGCCTGGCAGATATAATCGAAGCCGGCGGCATCCGGCTCTTGCGACTGTTTATAAGCGTCGAGCTGTTCTTGCATGATGTCCTTCGTTTCCAAAAACAGATTGATAATGTCGGTGTTGAGTTGCATCTCACCTCGTCTGGCTTCATCGAGCAGGTTTTCCATCAGATGCGTGGTTTCCTGCAAAACGCTGAAGCCAAAAGTTCCTGCCCCTCCTTTGATCGAGTGGGCAGCCCGAAAGATGGCATTCAATTGTTCGGCATCTGGCGCTTCCGGCTGCAAAACCAGCAGATGCTGCTCCATGTCAGCCAACAGTTCGTCCGCTTCATCAAAAAATGTCTGATAAAAATCGCTTATATCCATGCTCACGCTGTCACCTCGGTTCGGCTGATGGCATTGTGGGAACACTGACCTGTGGTGCAACCTCAGGTTTTTCCAGGGCGCTTACTGGCTCATTCTGGCTTTCGGCGTTTTCATGCAAAATGGCCTGTTCGGCTTGTTTGTTCAGTACCAGCAGGCTGATGCGACGGTTGACGGCATCATCAGGTCCGCGATCGCTTAAGCGCATCGTTGCCGCCATGCCGACAACACGTAACACTTTGCCGCTATCCAACCCGCCGACCATCAGTTCGCGGCGGGATGCATTGGCCCGATCGGCAGAAAGCTCCCAGTTGCTGTAACCTTTCTCACCGCTGGCGTAGGGAAAATCATCGGTATGACCTGAAAGGCTAATACGGTTGGGAATACCGTTCAGTACAGGCGCGATGGCGCGCAGAATGTCGCGCATATAGGGTTCGACATCGGCACTGCCGGTTCTAAACATCGGGCGATTCTGGCTATCGATGATCTGAATACGTAGACCTTCCTGGACCAGATCGATTTTGAGATGTGGACGCAACGCCCGCAGTTTCGGATCGGACTCTATCAACTGGTCGAGATCACCCCGCAATTTCCGCAATCGACTTTGCTCCATGCGTTTTTTCAACTCTTCGATGTTCGGCTGCTTATTCACTTCCCCCTGGCTTTGGGTGTAATCATCACCACCGCCGGGAATTGGGCTTTCACTATTAGAAATGCGATCGCCGCCCGTAACCGCAGTCGCCAGTGGAGTCCGGAAGTACTCCGCAATCTGAATCAGCTCTTTTGGGCTGGAGATGGAGATCAGCCACATCACCAGAAAAAAGGCCATCATCGCAGTCATAAAGTCGGCATAAGCAATCTTCCACGATCCATGTGCTGCCCCGTGGCTTTTGGCTTTGCGTCGTTTGACGACAATAATCGGATGCGCTTGATTCTTCATGCTTCCTCGGTTGTCGTCTGTTGTTGCGGATTTTTCACCGCACGCACATGCTCTTCCAGTTCAATAAACGACGGACGTTCGCTGGAATAGAGCGTTTTGCGACCAAACTCAACGGCGATAGGCGGTGCGTAACCGTTCAGATTAGAAAGCAGAGTGACTTTGACGCACTGCATCATTTTGCTGGTTTCGGCGCTTTTCTGACGTAAAACACTCGCTAATGGGGAAATAAATCCGTAAGCCAATAAAATGCCGAGGAAAGTCCCCACCATCGCATGTGCGATAAGCGCACCCAGCTCGGCGGCAGGACGATCGGCTGAACCTAACGCGTGAACGACCCCCATTACAGCCGCGACAATACCAAACGCCGGAAGTGAGTCCCCGACCAGCGCCAGACTGTTCGCCGGGACTTCTGCCTCGCTTTCGTGCGTCTCAATCTCTTCATCCATCAGGGCTTCGATTTCGAAGGTGTTCATATGACCGCTGATAATCAGACGCAGATAATCGACGATAAAATCAAGCATGACGCTATCCGCGAGGATGCGTGGGTAGCTGGCGAAGATCTCGCTCTCACGGGGATTTTCAATATCACGTTCCAGCGAAAACATCCCCATCTGCCGCGATTTCGCCATCAACCGATAAAGCAGAGCCAGCAGATCCATATACATTGCTTTGGTGTATTTGGAGCGACGAAACAGCAACGGCAGCGCCTTCAGCGTGCCTTTAATCGCTTTGCCATTATTGCCGACGATAAACGACCCAATCCCTGCACCGGCAATAATCACCAGTTCAGCGGGTTGATAGAGTGCTCCAAGGCTTCCACCGGTCATCAAATAACCGCCGAAAACTGTACCGAGAACAACCAGGTAACCTAATAAGATAAGCACGACATCATCCTTCCACTGTTGACCATGACAGGATGTTCAGTCGTCAGGCGTTAACGCGCGATTGGGGCAAAAAAAAGCAGCGGTACGTCGTTACCGCTGCTGGAATGTTGCGCCTCACCGTATCAGTTAAACAGCCTGTACTCTCTGTTCATCCAGCAGTTGTGGGATAATATCGGCAGGATTCTGGGAAAGTTTACGTCTTTTTACTGCCCGGGATGGCGGTTGACATAAGCTGCAGGCAAAGCTGCCAACAGGCTGGTGAGCGTGGGTAATAAAATTGCCGCCGCAGCAGTTGCAGCTGGAAAGTTGCAGTAATCCACTTTCAACAAACCGCACCAATGTCCAGGCACGGGTTAATGCCAGCAGTGGTCCTTCTTCTGCTTGTGGGCACTGTTCAAGGTATAAACGGTAGGCTTTGATCACCGCATCGACGCCATTACACAAACCGGTTTTCAGTAAAAACTGCCATGCATTACAGAACATCGAAGCATGAACGTTTTGTTCCCAGGTCATAAACCAGTCGGTTGAGAATGGCAGCATGCCTTTCGGCGGTGGGCTTCCGCGCAGTTCTTTATAAAGTTTTATCAGGCGTCCGCGACTTAACTGTGTTTCGCTTTCCAGCATCTGCAAACGAGCGCCCAGGGTGATCAATTCCATTGCCAGCTGAATATCCCGCGCTTCCTGAACAATGCTTTTTTCACTCATGATCAGGCCCTTTTCTTGCGCAGCGCTTCTTCAGGCTGATTAACATCATTCAGCAAGCGTGTTGAGAGCATGATGCCGGTATGAATTTGCTGGAGATCGTCAACGCGGGAATCTTGCGTCAACTGAGTAATCGTCTGGTGGCTGTCAAAACGGAAGTGACAAACCAGTTGATTGGTTTCTGCCAGCTTAACCATTTGCGGAAGAGTCAGTGCCGCTAACGTTGTCGCCATTTCTTCATTTATGCCGAGACGAAACATAGCGGACGCTTTGTCCTGAACAATCAAACGCTGTGCAAGTAGTAAATATGACAAGTTGATGTCATAAATGTGTTTCAGCAACTCGGAGGTATGCATTATTCCCACCCAGAATAACCAACTTTATTTTTATGCGGTTTCACCGCACCCCGTGATGTCGCCGGGAAGCCCCGGTAAAAAATAATTAGCATTAGAATAGTTGCGATAAGCTGCAATAAGCAGAACCACCTTTTTGGTTTAATATGTCCTTACAAATAGAAATGGGTCTTTACACTTATCTAAGATTTTTCCTAAATCGACGCAACTGTACTCGTCACTACACGCACATACAACGGAGGGGGGCTGCGATTTTCAATAATGTGTGATGCAGATCACACAAAACACTCAATTACTTAACATAAATGTATAAGTCATACTTTTGTTTTGGGTGTATTTCAATCTGTTAAAAAGTTTTTCGCTACGCTAGCAAGCAAAAATGAAACAGGAATAATCGAAATGGGATGTTGCGCACAGTTAAAATAACTCACCGTAAATAATCATCTGCTATAAATAATCACTTTCATGCAATACCAGATAAGCTATTTTTAAACAGACACTTACCGCACAACAAACTAATTAAATACAAAGAAAGGCAACAATCAACTTAATGTTAATGAAATGTTTTACATATATTAACCACTTGTTTAATGCGGAGAATCAGTACACTATTTTCTTATAATTACATTTGAAATTATATGATCACCGGGAGTGATTGATTAATTGTCTTTACTAATAATCAGACTAATATTTACCTGTTTGACCGAGTTGGGATTGCGTCGTTTCTCCATTAGGAGTAAAGCTTTAATGTCACCTGAAGTTCACAGAATAAGGAACAGGTTATGAGCTATAGCAATATTCTTGTCGCTGTTGCGGTTACACCGGAAAGTCAGCAACTGCTGGCAAAAGCGGTATCTATCGCCAGGCCAGTAAAGGGACACATCAGTTTAATTACTCTCGCTTCCGACCCGGAAATGTACAATCAATTAGCCGCGCCGATGCTTGAAGATTTACGCAGCGTGATGCAAGAAGAAACGCAAAGCTTTCTTGATAAGTTAATTCAGGATGCGGGGTATCCCGTTGACAAGACGTTTATTGCCTACGGTGAGTTAAGCGAACATATTCTGGAAGTATGTCACAAACATCATTTCGATTTGGTGATTTGCGGTAATCACAATCACAGTTTCTTTTCGCGAGCATCCTGCTCGGCGAAAAGAGTGATTGCCTCAAGTGAGGTCGATGTGCTGTTAGTTCCACTTACGGGTGATTAACCGCTCCTACGCAAGCTTTGGAAAGGTAGCAACTTTATCGCGCTGCTGGCTTTCCGCGCTTCGCGGAACTATCTGCTTTAGGTCGCTAATGAAGCACTCCTGCCAGTGGTTAATATCGTTTTTCACGATAACGTCCAGCATTTCTGCATGACGGGAAATACGTTCCGCCAGCGACATAGTCAATGCACGATCCAGCGCAGCTGCAACTTCGTCACGATCGTAGGGGTTAACAATTAACGCCGACGTTAACTCGTTTGCCGCTCCCGCAAATTGCGAAAGAACAAGAACGCCCGGGTTGGCTGGGTCCTGAGCAGCAACATACTCTTTTGCTACCAGGTTCATCCCGTCACGCAGTGGCGTCACTAAGCCCACGTCAGAGTAGCGGAATATTTTCATCAGTAATTTACGGTCAAAATGCTGATTCAAATAATAAAGCGGCGTCCAGCCTAATTGCCCGTATTTACCATTAATTCGTCCAGCTTCATTTTCGAGCTGATGACGAATATCCTGATAGGCTTGCACATCACCACGCGACGTTGGTGCAATCTGGGTATAACGAATTTTACCATGATGCTGCGGATATTTTTCCAGCAACGCTTCATAGGCGAGAAAACGCTCTGGCAAACCTTTGGAATAATCCAGCCGTTCGACAGAAAAGATATTTTGTACGTTTTTCAGTTCCGCTTTAAGTTGCGCCAGTTTTGGCGGCAGTGGCCCGGCAGCCTGTTTGGCTATTTCTTTCGGTTCAATGCCGATCGGGTAGACTTCTGTTCGAAATGCTTTGCCCCAGGCTGTATGGCTTTTTGCGCTACGTGTCGTGACGCGGGTCAGGTTAGAAAGACAATCCAGGAACGCCAGACGATCGTTTTCTGTCTGGAAACCCAGCAAATCATAATCACAAAGCTGTTCAAGCAAGGTGTCATATGTCGGCAGCGCGTTGAAGATTTCCGGTGTCGGGAAAGGAATATGCAGAAAGAAACCAATGCGATTATTCACTCCCCGTTTGCGTAATTCATGCGCAAATGGCAACAGGTGATAATCGTGGATCCAGATAATGTCATCGTCTTGCAACAGCGGCAGTAATTTATCTGCCAGCAACGCATTTACGCGTAGATAGCCGTCCCAGGCAGGACGCTGAAATTGCACCAGATCGAGCCGATAATGAAAAGCGGGCCAGAGAACGGCATTGGAGAATTGGTTGTAGTATTCGTCAAGGTCCTGTTCGCTGAGGTTAAAAGAGGCCCACGTAATGTTACCTTTTTTCACCTTTTTTAGCGGCTGATCCTCATTCCCTGTTTCACCACTCCAGCCAAACCACAGTCCGCCTGCGGCTTTCAGTGCCCCCAGTATGCCAACGGCAAGGCCACCGGCACTGGCGGCGTGCTCGTCTGGTGGTGCAATCCGGTTAGATACTACGACTAAACGACTCATAGTCATCACTCCTGTTATTTTCTCTTTTTTGTTGTAATGCGGTGGTTATCATTTCAAGCCAGCTCCAGACATCCGGCACACCCGCCAGTCGCCATGATGCCTGAGTTGCACCTGTGCCAATTTTTACTGACATTCCGCCCAGTCGGTTAACGACTGCGAAGCCAGATTCATCGGTTAAATCATCGCCCAGAAATACGGGCGTTCGCCCGATAAAGGGAGCTTCCTGCATAAAAGCTGCAATTGCCTCACCTTTACTGGTACCTCTCGGTTTGATCTCGACAACACACTTTCCCTGCTGTAACGCCATTTGTGGCCAGATCTGAGTAATACGTTGCGCTAATGTCATTAATGCGTCTTCATGCTGCGGAGCCTGACGATAATGCAGCGCAAAAGCCATCCCTTTCGCCTCCAGCTCCGCGCCGGGATACTGAGCGATGACTGTATGCAGTTGCACGCTAATATCACGCGCAATCGCATCCGGCAGATGAACGATATGTGTTTTACCATTGATGTCACGGCGCTCCGCCCCATGCACGCCCGCTAACGGGAAGCGATAAGGTTTTGCCAGTGCGTCAAGCTCCACCATTGAGCGCCCTGATATCAATGCCAATGCACCATCACTTGCGGTTGCCAGTAGCTGTAGTCCTTGCAGAATATTGTCAGGCACGACGACCTGATCGGGATGCGGTTTGATTTCCGCCAGCGTTCCATCAAGATCAAAAAACCAGGCATATTTCGCGGATAGTTCAGGGGTTTCGGTTAACGGTTCTGTCACCCGGCTCTCCTCCTTCTCTTTTCTTATTGTTTTGCGCAGAACGCGCTTTACAGACATGTAAGTATAGACAGTGTGACGGGGGTCGCCATTTGCAATGAAGAACAGCCAACCGTTGTGGCGGCTGGCTGTGGTGGGAAAAAACGTTAAATTGTTGTGGAAAAAAGCATCAGACAGTGCGTTTCGCTTTTTGCTTGTAACGGTCGAAGATCACCGCTGCCAGCAGGATTAAGCCGCGAACCACGTACTGCGCGAAAGGAGAAATATTAAGCAGGTTCATGGCGTTTTCCACGGTGCCTAAAATTAAGATACCCGCCACCACATATGAGATTTTTCCGATGCCACCTTTCAGAGAAACGCCACCTAAAACGCAGGCGGAGATAACAATAAGCTCATAACCAATCGACGTCATTGGCTGCCCACTAGTCATACGTGAAGCCAGAATAATTCCGGCTATCGCAGATACCAGGCCAGAGAGAACAAAGATAATAATTTTGGTGCGAACAACCGGTACACCCGCCAGACGCGCAGCCTCTTCGTTCCCGCCAATCGCCAGGGTGTTACGACCAAAGGTGGTTTTATTCAGCAACAAACCAAAGATAATCAGACACGCGACGGTGAGCCAGATTGGCGCAGGCAGACCGAACCAGTTAGCGTAACCAAGGGCAAAGAAGCTTTCATCTTCGATACCGACCGCTTTACCGTCTGAAATGATGTACGCCAGACCTCGAACAATCTGCATCGTTGCCAGTGTTGTGATCAGAGCATTTATTTTCAGTTTGGCGATAACAAAGCCATTGACCAGGCCACAGAGAATGCCAAGCAGCAACCCCGCTGCCACGCCAATCCACAGGCTTTCAGTCAGGTTGATAACCACCGCCGTGGTGACACCCGCACAGGCAATTACGGAGGCGACAGAAAGGTCAAAGTCACCGGAAGCAAGGCAGAACAACATGCCACACGCCACCATCCCCGACATGGAAATTGCCAGGCCCAACCCTTTCATATTAATGAAGGTGGCAAAATTTGGGACAAAAATGGCACAGGCGATAAAGAGCACCGCAAACACCACCAGCATGCCGTACTGATCCCAGATACGCCCGAAGCTGAATGACGACTTAGGTGCGCCAGACCCCGATGTAGAAACAGAAGACATCATACTCTCCTTACTCAGGCAACTGCCTGGCTGACTTTAGGCATCGCAAGGCTCAGTGCCTGACGCTCATCTGCCTGCTCGTGTAACAATTCACCGGCGATTTCACCTTCCCGCATCACCACAATCCGGTCGGCAACGCCGAGGACTTCAGGTAAGTCGCTGGAGGCAAACAGCACCGCCACACCCTGCGCCGCCAGCGCATAAATCACGTTGTAAATTTCATGCTTAGCACCAACATCAATGCCGCGCGTAGGTTCATCCAGCAAAATGACCTTCATCTCTTCCGATAACCAGCGGCCCAGAATGGCTTTTTGCTGATTTCCGCCTGAGAGATTCATGATCAGTTGCTCAGCGCCCGGCGTTTTGATGTTGAGCGAACGAATGTGGTGATCGGCATTGTTTTCTTCCCAACCGTTGTTGATTACACAACCGCCGAGCACATGTTTACGTCTGGCACTGATGTTGATATTGTCGCGAACGGAGTGCACGGGAATAATGCCTTCCGCTTTGCGATCTTCCGGGCAGAGCATCATGCCTGCGGCAATGGCGTGGCTCGGTTTACGAATATCGATCGGCTGTTGGTCGATATAAACCTGACCGGCGGTGATTTGCGTCCCGCCAAACAAGCCTTTCATTAATTCGCTACGCCCCGCTCCTACCAGACCAAACAGCCCAACAATTTCACCACTGCGAACCGCCAGACTTATTGGCGTACGCACGCCTGGTGCTTTCACAGCATCAAGACGCAGGCGCTCCTCGCCATAACTACGAGGTTGCCAGCCGTAGATATCGCCAATGTCGCGCCCGACCATCGCCTGCACCAGCGCGTCGTGGTCAACCTGCTGCATATCGGTAAAGGTTTTGACATAACGTCCATCTTTAAAGACAGTGATGGCATCGCTGAGGGCAAATATTTCTTCCATACGGTGAGAAACGTATAAGATCACCCGCCCCTCTTTTCGCAGTTCACGAATAACGCGGAAAAGATTGTCGATTTCGCGGGCAGAAAGGGAGCTGGTTGGCTCATCAAAGGCGATAATTTTAGCGTTACGCGCCAGCGCCTTGGCGATTTCAACCATCTGCCACTGACCAATGGAGAGATATTTCAGCGGCGTGTCCGGGTCAATATCCATACCAAGATGTTTAAGTTGTAAACCCGCCTCATAATTCAGCAATGAGCGATTCACAATGCCGCCTTTATGCGGCAGCTGGCCGAGATAGATGTTTTCCGCGACGGTCATTTCCGGCACGAGATGCAGTTCCTGGTAAATAATCGCCACACCCGCATTAAGTGCTGCGGTCGTGTCGGAAAAGGACATTTCCTGCCCATTAATCACTACAGAACCCGTGGTTGGCGCATAGTTGCCGCTGAGGATTTTTAAGAGAGTTGATTTTCCTGCGCCATTTTCACCCATCAACGCATGAACCTGACCGGCATAGCAGTCAAAACTAATATCCGTCAGCGCCTTAACGCCGGGAAACGTTTTACCGATGCCGCGAAATGAGAGATACGGGGTAGACTGTTGCATAACGTCTCCGTGAATCACTGGTCGTTCACACCCCCTCTGCATCATGCAGAGGGGAATTTTTCCGGCAAATTACTTACCGCCTAAACCTTTTTTCTCCAGTTCTTCTTTAAAGTTGTCACGCGTGATCAGTACCACGTCGGTAACTTCGGTAAATTTTGGCGGTTCAACGTCTTTTGCTACCCAGTTGTAAAGCATTTCGCTGGATTTATAGCCATGTACGTCCGGGCTTGGCAGCAGGGAACCGTAGAAGCCGGTTGCCTGTGCTTTAGACAGTTCGCTCACCGCATCCACACCGTTAATGCCAATGCCGATGATATCGGCCGCTTTAAAGCCCTGACCTTCCGTCGCGCGTACGCCGCCCAGCACGGTGCTGTCGTTCATACCGACGATCAGCCAATGTTTAACTTCCGGATGTTGAACCAGCATTGAGTTGGCAGCGTCAAATGCCCCCGGGATGTCGTTAGATTTGGTAGGTACCTGATAAATTTGTTTTTCCGGGAATCCGGCCGCTTTCAGCGCATCCATAGATCCCGTAGTACGGCGGCGGGCGGTATCCAGTTCGTTGGCGGTAATCGCCATCACCGCGCTTTCTTTGACATCCCAGCCACGTTTCTGCATCTCTTTATACAGTTCCTGGCCCTGACGTTCGCCAATTTTAGTCGCCGCCATCATCACCAGCGGAACGGTATCCATTGGCTTACCTTTGGCGTTAACAAACTGGTCATCCACGGCAATGACTTTCATATCGTAGCCACGCGCTTTCGCGACGATGGCAGAGCCGAGTTTGGGGTCCGGAGTACAAATAACGAAACCTTTTGCGCCACTGGCAGCCAGGCTGTCGATCGCGTTCAATGTTTTTTCGCCATCCGGCACGGCAATCTTAATAACCTCAAACCCTAAATCCTTCCCGGCTTTATCGGCAAACTTCCATTCGGTCTGGAACCACGGCTCTTCCGGTTGCTTCACCAGAAAACCGAGCTTCAGGTTCTCCGCCATAGCGGATTGTGACATAACGGCTGCCAGACCAATGGCTGCCAGGGCTTTAGTAAATTTGTGCATGGTTCTCTCCAGCTTTAGTGTCGTTTTGTGTAGGGCAAAAACGAATGACTTTCGTTAAATTAATCGGAAAACAAAGCATTACCTTTTATCTAAAAGATAAGTGACCGTGTTGACATAGTTTTAGCGAGAAATTAATTCTCCATAGGAGAGCAATATCACATCGCAGAATTACAGTGAGAACGTGCATAAATTTAGCGGGAAAAGACATAAGGGAAAGCCAATTTGTCAGACAAATTGTCGAATGCACAGCAGATTAATCCATAAGATTAGCCTGGAAATCCTTGTTGTCTTTGGTACCCATGCGGGATGTCTTCTTTTTAACCAGTCAATAGGCCGCATTACCTGGCGTTGAGTTTTTGAAATGGTGTAATAACCGCAACTCAAAGATGTGGAAAATGCACGTCATTCATTTCGCCATTAATTATCACTGTGCTCATTAATTAACAGAACACGTATAATGAGAGCCATCTCGCAAAAATGAAAAAACGTTTTATAAAATCATCACTTCATCATGAATTCAAATTCATTGATTAATATCAATAAGATACAAAAAGCACTATCATTAAAATTCATTGCAGTTACATTGATTTCATCAATGAAATGTAAAAATATATAAACTTGATGATTTAAGCATTTTCTTATACCCCTTCAGACGTTATTCTTATTTCAGATCATCGTCAGAATTGACTCCACGATCACATTTCGGACCGGCAGAAAGGAATTATTCTGCAAACAGTAATTATGGTGTTTTGATTTATCTTGCACCTCTCCACTTCTGGATATAAGGATATTAGGTATGGCAACCGCTGGAATGCTTCTCAAACTCAACTCTCAAATGAACCGCGAGTTTTACGCATCCAATCTCTACCTTCACCTGAGTAACTGGTGTTCTGAACAGAGTCTGAACGGCACCGCCACTTTCCTTCGCGCCCAGGCACAGAGTAATGTGACCCAAATGATGCGCATGTTTAACTTTATGAAGAGTGTCGGCGCTACCCCCATCGTTAAAGCCATTGATGTTCCCGGTGAAAAACTGAACTCTCTGGAAGAACTGTTCCAAAAAACGATGGAAGAATACGAGCAACGTTCTAGTACGTTGGCACAGTTAGCCGATGAAGCGAAAGAACTGAATGATGATTCAACCGTCAATTTCCTGCGCGATCTGGAAAAAGAACAGCAGCATGATGGTCTGTTGCTGCAAACCATTCTTGATGAAGTGCGCAGTGCGAAACTTGCGGGTATGTGCCCTGTGCAGACCGACCAACATGTTCTGAATGTCGTGTCACACCAGCTGCATTGATCATCATCGGCGCTAATGCATTGCGCCGATGAAGGTTTTGAGAAACCGCTGCCTCATCTGTTTGAAGCAGCGTTTTTTTTAATGGGATTCACCCTGTGGGGTAAACTTGAGTTCAATAAGCGCGATGGCTTTTTGGATTGCCCGCATGGTGACCGGGTCTGCGGCGGCGGGATGGTTAGTAAAGTCGATATTCTTCAGCTGACTGGACATTTTTTCACGAACTTCAACGGGCGCGATTACATCGAGAACATCCAGAATTTGTTTGATAACCAACTGGCAAGCAACCACATCAGAAACCAGTTCCTGATCGGCATTCAGCGGCTGGGACATCGTAAACTCCTGATAGCATTTTGAAAGCCGTTATAGTAGCGGCTTCACATCTTCAGCGATAGTCACATCCACCGTCATCAGGACACAAAAAAACCTGCCGGAGCAGGTTTTTTGTTATCGGAACATATTGCCTGGCGGTACGTCTTTGAACGTCTTGCAATAGTTATTGAACATACTTTTCAGGATTTTGCGCAGTTTCATCGCGGCACTCCGACCATTTGTTATACAGGTGTTATTGTCTTTGCGCTTATAATATGACAACCATCACAAAAATCAATCTTTATGTGATACAAATCACATAAATACCCCTTTAATGTTATAAAAATGATAATCAAAAAACAGCCCCCCCTATTTCTGACACCTACAGATGGCAAGAAATAGCGCCTGCCAGGCGTCTTTTCCGGCCATTGTCGCAGCACTGTAACGCGTAAAATAGTGCTTTCTCTTACTCTTCTGGCTGGACCATGAGACTTCTGATTCTGACTCTTTCATTAATAACGCTGGCGGGGTGTACGGTTACTCGCCAGGCCCATGTGAGCGAAGTTGACGCGGCAACAGGTATTGTACGGTTAGTTTATGACCAGGCTTTTTTGCAGCATGCCCATACCGATCGTTATGTCAGTCGCGGGATCGCCGATCGCGCATGCCAGCAGGAAGGCTATACCCACGCGGTCCCCTTTGGTCAGCCAGTAGGCAACTGTAGCCTTTTTGCGGGTTCCTTATGTTTGAATACGGAATTCACTTTGTCATATCAGTGCCATCATTCCGCCTTCCCTGTCTTTCTCTAAATATTTTAATCAGCGAGGGGATCTTCGCTGATTAAAGAAATAGCGGTAATGCGTTTTATTCCCATTCGTATTTTTAATAATTGAAGTTTATATTTTACCTTTTGCAAATAATAAAATAACAAATTATAGTGACGCCACAGCAACAAATATAACCTTTGTGGAGCACTATCATGCTGAAACCAGAAATGATTGAAAAACTTAATGAGCAGATGAACCTGGAACTGTACTCTTCACTGCTTTATCAGCAAATGAGCGCCTGGTGCAGCTATCATACCTTCGAAGGTGCTGCCGCGTTCCTGCGCCGTCACGCCCAGGAAGAGATGACGCATATGCAGCGTCTGTTTGATTACCTGACTGATACCGGCAATTTAAGGTGCTGCCGCGTTCCTGCGCCGTCACGCCCAGGAAGAGATGACGCATATGCAGCGTCTGTTTGATTACCTGACTGATACCGGCAATTTACCGCGTATTAATACCGTTGAATCTCCGTTTGCTGAATATTCCTCACTTGATGAATTATTCCAGGAAACCTATAAACACGAACAATTAATCACCCAGAAAATTAACGAACTGGCTCATGCTGCAATGACCAATCAGGACTACCCAACATTTAATTTCCTGCAATGGTATGTTTCTGAGCAGCATGAAGAAGAGAAACTGTTCAAATCGATTATTGATAAATTAAGCCTGGCAGGCAAAAGCGGCGAAGGTCTGTATTTTATCGACAAAGAACTCTCTACCCTCGACACACAAAACTAATGCTCTCCGGCGGCAGGTTTACTGCCGCCGTTTCAAATCAGTGACGGCAAATCTTACTCTGATCGGTCGAAAAACCGTCTTCCGAAGGTATAAATTTGCCTTTTGCTGCCAGAAACGCTACCAGCTCTCCCGCAGTCATCCCTTCTGCCGAGCAGGTGTGAAAACGTGCCTGTTCACCAAAACGCGCTTTAATCGCAGCTTCCAGACTGGCATGCGTATATTGCTCGCCTGATTCAATCATCATATTTAACACTTCATGACCGTGAATAGAGTCCATCGTTCCTCCTCAAAAAAAAGCCTAGCGTAGCGATTACCGCTTATGAAGACTTTGCGCCAGCGCAGGACTGAATGCTTTTATTGTACATTTATATTTACACCATATGTAACGTCGGTTTGACGAAGCAGCCGTTATGCCTTAACCTGCGCCGCAGATATCACTCATAAAGATCGTCAGGACAGAAGAAAGCGTGAAAAACAGAACCCTGGGAAGTGTTTTTATCGTGGCGGGAACCACAATTGGCGCAGGCATGCTGGCAATGCCGCTGGCTGCGGCAGGTGTTGGTTTTAGCGTCACGTTAATCTTGTTGATTGGGCTTTGGGCGTTGATGTGCTACACGGCGCTATTACTGCTGGAGGTGTACCAGCATGTTCCGGCAGATACCGGTCTTGGCACGCTGGCAAAACGCTATCTGGGACGCTACGGTCAATGGCTGACGGGCTTCAGTATGATGTTCTTAATGTATGCTCTGACTGCGGCATACATCAGCGGTGCCGGTGAATTGTTGGCCTCCAGCATCAGCGACTGGACAGGTATTTCTATGTCGGCAACCGCTGGCGTGCTGTTGTTCACTTTTGTTGCCGGTGGCGTGGTTTGTGTCGGAACTTCACTGGTCGATTTATTTAACCGTTTTCTGTTCAGCGCCAAGATTATTTTTCTGGTGGTAATGCTGGTACTACTGCTGCCGCATATTCACAAAGTGAATCTTTTAACCCTGCCGTTGCAACAGGGGCTGGCTCTGTCTGCAATCCCGGTGATTTTTACGTCGTTTGGTTTTCACGGTAGCGTGCCGAGTATTGTCAGCTATATGGATGGCAACATTCGTAAGCTACGCTGGGTGTTTATAATCGGTAGTGCGATCCCCCTGGTGGCATATATTTTCTGGCAGGTGGCGACGCTTGGCAGCATTGATTCAACAACCTTTATGGGATTGCTGGCTAATCATGCTGGATTAAACGGGCTGTTACAGGCGTTACGCGAAATGGTGGCCTCTCCGCATGTTGAGCTGGCAGTGCATTTATTTGCTGATTTAGCCCTCGCCACGTCATTTCTCGGCGTTGCGTTAGGCTTATTTGATTATCTGGCTGATTTATTTCAGCGTTCAAATACCGTTGGTGGACGGTTGCAAACTGGTGCAATTACGTTTCTGCCGCCGTTGGCGTTTGCACTGTTTTATCCACGAGGATTTGTGATGGCGCTGGGTTACGCCGGTGTGGCGCTGGCGGTACTGGCATTGATTATCCCTTCGCTGTTGACCTGGCAAAGCAGAAAGCACAATCCTCAGGCGGGTTACCGGGTCAAAGGTGGTCGTCCGGCGCTGGTGGTGGTGTTTCTCTGTGGTATTGCTGTGATTGGCGTGCAATTTTTGATTGCGGCAGGGTTGTTACCAGAAGTGGGGTGATCAGATAGCCTCAAATTCCTTATTGGGTGCCAGAATTAACGCTGACACCCAATTTGGCCTCTTAATGCAGGCAGCACTGCTTAAATTTCTTACCACTACCGCACGGGCAAGGATCGTTACGCCCCGGTTTCTCTTCTGCTTTGATCGGTTGCTGAACAGCTTTTTCCTGCGGATGCGCCATCCAGTACGCATGTAGATCAAGCGCCGCCAGTCGAATGGCATCTACGCTCTCTTCAAACGCTTCTGGCGACATCTTTTCTACCCGCTCGAAGTTTTCCTCAGTACCGTGCAGCGCAATCGCCTCCAGCGCTGGTTTTAACGAATCGGGCAACGTTGACCAGTCAGAAAGTGCCACGCCCCGCATATAACCAAAGCACCACTCCTCAACAATCGTCAGCTCGCTGCCATCAACTTCTCGCAAGCCGAATAACGGCTCAAACTGCTCCGGGAATTCGTTCAGACGCTCTGCGGTATCGGCCATATGTTGAAAAGCCAGATTCATAAAGCGCGTCATCTCTTTCTCTGACGCCCAGCGCGGCACATAGTCAGCCCCACCCCACACGGCAACCAGCCACTGTTCCGGTTCAATCTCTTGCGGAGAACTCAACACCGCCGTCAATAAACCGTCCAGCTCCGCCACATCAAGGATGGCGTGGTCAGTGTTGTATTTGGTCAGAATATCGTCCAGCCATTCCAACTCACTTTCGTTTAACGGTCCCGTTTTCATACGCTTTTCCTTGTGGATCTCAACTCGCCAGCACCTATCTTACATGCCGGTCCGTATCAGAGATACTTTTTGAGTGGCTTTGCTGGTGATTAAAAATTAAGGAGGGTGTAACGACAAGTTGCAGGCACAAAAAAACCACCCGAAGGTGGTTTCACGACACTGCTTATTGCTTTGATTTTATTCTTATCTTTCCCATGGTACCCGGAGCGGGACTTGAACCCGCACAGCGCGAACGCCGAGGGATTTTAAATCCCTTGTGTCTACCGATTCCACCATCCGGGCTCGGGAAGAAAGTGGAGGCGCGTTCCGGAGTCGAACCGGACTAGACGGATTTGCAATCCGCTACATAACCGCTTTGTTAACGCGCCAAATTCTTCAGGCCTTTCAGCCAGACATCCGCTTGACGCCGATGTCTTTTAAACTGGAGCGGGAAACGAGACTCGAACTCGCGACCCCGACCTTGGCAAGGTCGTGCTCTACCAACTGAGCTATTCCCGCATTCATCAAGCAATCAGTTAATCACTTGATTTTATTATCGTCTGGCAATCAGTGCCGCCGTTCGATGCGTTGCATTCTACTTACCTGGCGCGATGAGTCAACGATATTTTTCACCACTTTTGATCGTTTGCTGAAAATTACGCCGAAACGATCACTGATCAAGCAAATCTGCACGCGCAGCGCTCAAATATTGCAACATTGACCACAGAGTCAGTACCGCAGCCACAAAGAAAAGTGCAATACCGGCGTACTCAACCCAAATGTTCGGACGCCACAGCAGCCATGCCAACGCCACCATCTGGGCCGTAGTTTTCACTTTCCCAATCCAGGAGACGGCCACGCTACTGCGTTTACCCAACTCCGCCATCCATTCGCGTAGCGCAGAAATAATAATTTCACGGGCGATCATCGTTGCCGCCGGTAATGTCACCCACCAGCTGTGATAATGCTCGGTTACCAGCACCATGGCGATAGCCACGAGAACTTTATCTGCCACAGGGTCAAGGAAAGCACCAAACCGGGTACTCTGGTTCCAGCGGCGTGCCAGAAAACCATCGAACCAGTCAGTCACCGCCGCGACGCAGAAAATGAGCGCGGCGGCAAACGGCGACCAGGTGACAGGCAGATAAAAGACCAATACAAAGAATGGGATAAGGATGACACGGAACAGTGTAAGCAACGTAGGGATATTAAATTGCATAATGACGGGTAACTATCTGTTGTCAGTAAGATTACCCCTATGTTGCTACAGAGACATCAATGTTTCAACGACCAGAAGATCTTTTCTGCCAGACCTTGCGAAATACCCGGCACTTTTGCAATTTCCTCGACGCTGGCGTTACGTAAACCTTGCAAACCGCCCATATATTTCAACAACATTTGCCGACGTTTTGGCCCGACGCCTTCAATGGTTTCCAGGGAACTGGTATTTTTGACCTTCGCCCGTTTTTTACGGTGCCCGCCAATCGCGTGATCATGTGATTCATCGCGAATATGCTGGATAACATGCAGCGCGGGTGAATCTGGCGGCAAACTAAATCCCTCACCTTCCGGCTCAAAGAACAGCGTTTCCAGTCCAGCCTTACGATCTGCTCCTTTGGCAACGCCAAGTAGCAGCGGATGATTTTTATCCCATGAGACATCCAGTTCGGCGAAGACATTTTTCGCCTGCGCAAGCTGGCCTTTGCCGCCGTCGATAAGGATCACATCCGGGATCTTACTGTCGTCAATGGCTTTACCATAACGCCGACGCAGCACCTGATTCATCGCCGCATAATCATCGCCCGGCGTGATGCCTGTAATGTTATAGCGCCGATACTCCGCACGCAGCGGGCCGTTAGCATCAAACACCACACAGGAAGCGACGGTTTGTTCGCCCATGGTATGGCTGATGTCAAAGCACTCCATCCGCTTCACTTCCGGCAATTTCAACACGCTGGCAAGCGCGGTCAGTCGCTGGTGAACGGTAGATTGCTGCGAAAGTTTGCTGGTTAAGGCCGTCGCCGCATTGGTGCGCGCGAGTTTCAGATAACGCGCCCTATCGCCGCGAGGTTTGGTTTGAACATTAATCTTGCGTCCCGCCAGTTCTGAAAGGGAATCGGCGAGCAGCGTTTTATCGCTAAGATTAAAATCGAGCAGGATCTCACCCGGTAAGGTGCGCATCTGGCTGCCTTGTAAATAGAACTGGCCTACGAAGGTTTCTACCACCTCGCTCAGTTCCGTACCGCCAGGCACTTTCGGGAAATAGCTGCGGCTGCCGAGCACTTTGCCCTGACGAATGAACAATACGTGGACACAAGCCATGCCCGCATCGAACGCCACACCAATAACGTCGAGGTCGTCGCCGGTATTGGAAACGAATTGTTTTTCGGTGACGCGTCGCACCGCCTGAATTTGGTCGCGAATACGTGCAGCTTCTTCAAACTCCAGATTCTGGCTGGCAGTTTCCATACGACTAATGAGTTGCGTAAGCACCTGATCATCTTTGCCAGACAAAAACAGGCGCACATACTCGACCTGCTGAGCGTATTCTTCTTCACTCACCAGTCCTTCAACGCACGGTCCCAGACAGCGCCCTATCTGGTATTGCAGACACGGACGCGAGCGATTGCGATAAACACTATTTTCGCACTGGCGAATGGGGAAAATCTTTTGCAGTAGCGCCAGTGTTTCACGTACGGCATAGCCATTCGGGAACGGGCCGAAATATTCACCTTTGGCATGCTTCGCACCACGATGCATCGCCAGACGCGGGTGGGTATCACCACTCAGGAAGATAAAAGGATATGATTTATCATCGCGTAGCAAAACGTTGTAACGCGGCTGATAGAGTTTGATGTAGTTGTGTTCCAGCAACAGCGCTTCGGTTTCTGTGTGAGTAACCGTTACATCAATTTGCTGGATCTGGGCGACCAGCGCTTCGGTTTTGCGCGAAGCGAGGTTGCTACGGAAATAGCTGGAAAGCCGTTTTTTCAGGTCTTTCGCTTTGCCGACATAGATAACCGTACCACCAGCATCGTACATGCGATAAACGCCTGGCTGGCTGGTTACGGTTTTTAAAAACGCTTTTGCGTCAAACTGATCACTCACTGACTTGATAATGTCTCCGCATTACACAGACCATGGCGAATTGCCAGGTGAGTCAGCTCAACATCGCCATGAATGTTTAGTTTACTGAACATACGATAGCGGTAGCTGTTCACCGTTTTCGGACTGAGATTGAGCTGTTCTGAGATCTCATTGACCTTCTGGCCCTTGGTGATCATCAGCATAATCTGCAATTCACGTTCAGACAAACTGGCAAATGGGCTTTCTGTTTTTTCTGGTTCGATCTGGCTTAACGCCATTTGTTGAGCGATGTCAGAAGCAATGTAACGCTGCCCTGAATAGACAGAACGAATCGCACTCACGACTTCCTGCGGAGCCGCGCCTTTGCTGAGGTAGCCCGCAGCACCGGCCTGCATGACTTTCGCTGGTAAAGGGTTTTCTGTATGGACGGTAAGCATGATGATTTTGACATCAGCTGTGGAACGCGCGATTTTACGCGTCGCCTCAAGACCGCCAATGCCCGGCATACTCATGTCCATTAGCACCACGTCAACGGCATTTGTCCGGCACCACTTAACGGCGTCTTCACCGCACGATGCCTCACCGACGACTTTTATACCCTTTATATCTTCCAGAATGCGTCGTATCCCTGCGCGCACCAGTTCGTGGTCATCAACAAGTAGAACGTTGATCAAAGGAATATCTCCAGAAATAGGGATAACGCTACTGATAGTTAGTCATTCGTATATTAGCGGTTTTTATTGCAACTTTGAAACGTTAAAAATGGTGGGTATTCGATTTTTCTCTCGTTTTTGTCAATTCGATTGTCCACAGTTATGGTCACGCCCGTCACCAACGGCTTACCGGATCGTTTCACAGTAAGCCCTGCGACGAAATGTGACAAAAATTACCTTTATTCAGCAAAAATGAAAATCAGCCCGCTGAATATGTAACATTAATTAACCCGAACAATACGGGCAAAAAACATTCATGATAAAAATATTTATTGGTCATTATATTAACGCATTTAATAGCACCGTTGACGATACGCTCAAAAAACAACCACTGCTATTTTTAGCAAAGCTTATGGTATACTCCGCCGCCTTAACATTTTTCACCGCAAATTTTCATTGCAACATGACGAGGAAAATAAATGAGTACGCCTGATTTTTCTACTGCCGAGAATAATCAAGAACTGGCAAATGAAGTCTCCTGCCTGAAAGCGATGCTGACGCTGATGCTGCAGGCGATGGGACAAGCTGACGCGGGCCGCGTGATGTTAAAGATGGAAAAACAGCTTGCGCTGATCGAAGACGAAACCCAGGCTGCAGTATTTTCCAAAACGGTTAAGCAAATTAAACAAGCCTACCGTCAGTAATATAAAACCGGCTGATAGCGTGCCTTTCAGCCGGTTTTTGCATCTGGCACGCAGGACAGAAAAGAGATCAAATTAAGCCAGTAGCGGCCGCGTAACAGGCAACCTGGGTCTTATTCGGTGCATTGATTTTTTTCTGCATGTTTTTCTGATGGAAATTGACCGTATTCTCAGAGATTGACAAAATCATCGCTATCTCTGCTGATGTCTTCCCTTCCGCCGTCCATTTCAAAATTTCTTTTTCGCGCTTGCTGAAATTCATCTCTGGCGTCATCACTATTTCATCATTTAAACGCATCAGAGCCATCAGACTTTCGCGCACCAGTAACTGCATTTTTAATTGCAGTTCATCACTAAGAATGGGTATTTCGCGCGCGCTGCTACGGGAAAAGGACAAAAAGCCCAGCGCCCGGTTTGGCAGCATTAAATACTGAGTGACACCGCGGCGTAAACCATGTGCGCGCGCGGCTTCCCATAACGGCTGTGCTTCGCTGAATAAGTCATCATTCCACATTAAATGGCCCTGACTAAAGTTTTCAGGGTTCAGCACCGGATCAATTGCGAGAAAGTTTTTTGCCTGATAATAACTAACCCACGCCTCAGGGTAATTGGTGTAGAAAGCCACTTTAGGTCGCGTGAATGGTACCGGGTGGCGAACACATAACGAATAGTAATCGTACTCTAGCTGCTGAGCCTGAAGCTCTATTTCATGGTAGACCTCTTCTGCGGCCTCCATCCTCTGAAAACGCAACAGCATCGTGCGACGCCAGCTGAAAAAATCCGTATCCTGCATAGTAAACCGCAACGCCCCTGAGAGTGAGTATCATTTATAATGATAATTCAAACTATCACATAAATAAGATTTATATATAATTTATATTATTCAGGCAATGAATTACTTTTGCAAGCCATCGCATTCTCTTATGTTATTAATGAGTTATGCTGATTTGTTAAGCTGTTTTATCACGCTTGAAATGGCGTCCCGCCCCGACAGGTGAATCGTCGGGGCTGATTTTTTCTTATTATTGCAGCAGAAACTTCTCGAGGAACTGGCGGGTGCGAGGCTGCTGGGGATCGGCAAATAACGCTTTTGCTGCCCCCTGCTCGACTATCCGCCCCTGGTCCATAAAAATCGCCCGGTCCGCAACATCCCGGGCAAAGCTCATTTCGTGCGTCACAATCACCATCGTGCGCTTTTCCTGCGCCAGCTGACGGATGGTGTTCAGGACTTCGCCCACCAGCTCTGGATCCAGCGCCGACGTTGGCTCGTCAAACAAAATCACCTCAGGACGCATTGCCAGCGCACGTGCAATCGCAACACGTTGCTGTTGACCGCCAGACAAACGACGTGGATAGCTGGTTTCTTTACCGGCCAGCCCAACTTTCGCCAACAGCTCGCGAGCGCGCGCCGTGGCCTCTTCTTTCGGTTCGCCTTTGACGATCACCGGCCCTTCAATAATGTTTTCCAGCACCGTACGATGCGGAAACAAATTAAAGTTCTGGAAGACAAACCCGACGTGCTGACGCAACTGGCGAATCAGCGATTTTTGCTGACTTAATGAACGTGCAGTATCAATAGTGATATCGCCAACGGTGATAGTTCCCGCTTCCGGTTGTTCCAGCAGATTTATGCTGCGTAGCAACGTGGTTTTGCCGGAACCACTCGGACCGATAATTGCCACCACTTCGCCAGGCTTTACCTCAAGGTCGATACCGTGCAGCACCGTCTGACCGTGAAATTTTTTCACCAGGTTCTTAACTTCAATGGCACTCATTTTGGTTCTCTCTCCTGGCGATTAAGTTGATTCTCAAAATGGTTCTGCAACGTCGATAATACTGTCGCCATGATCCAGTAGATGAGCGAAGCCGCCAGGTACATGGTGAACACCTCCAGCGTGCGCGAGGTAATCAACTGCGCCTGACGGAACAGCTCCGGCACCTGAATTGTCGCGGCCAGCGACGTATCTTTTACCAGGCTGATAAAGCTGTTCGACAGCGGCGGCAACGCCACCCGCGCCGCCTGTGGCAAAATCGCGCGACGCATAGTCTGCCATGGCGTCATACCAATACTGGCAGCTGCTTCCCACTGACCTTTATCAATAGAAGAAATGGCGGCGCGCAGCGTTTCGGCAGCATAGGCGGCAGTGTTGAGCGACAGACCAATCATTGCTGACGGAATGGGATCTAATTCGATACCAAACTGCGGCAGGCCGTAATAGATCATAAACAGTTGTGCGATGAGCGGTGTACCACGAAAAATAGAGATATAAAAACGCGCCAGCCAGCGCACGGGCCAGATTGGCGACAGGCGCATCAGCGCGAGAATAAACCCGAGCAGTAAGCCAAAAAACATGCCGCCGATACTGAGTTGCAGCGTATACCCAGCCCCTTTCAGCAGGAACGGCAAGGAATCAATAACCAGTTGTATACTTTCTTGCATGAGCGTTTCCGGAGCTAAACGTGGGGATGATAGGCGAACAGCGCAGGCGCGCCGCCGGTATGAATAAACAGAATCGGCCCTTCATCTTTGAAGCGTTTCTGACTGATACCGTCAATCAGCCCCGCCATCGCTTTTCCGGTATACACAGGATCAAGCAGAATGCCTTCCAGCCGCGCCAGCAATTTCACTGCTTCCATGCCTTCGTCGTTCGGCACACCGTAGCCAGGTGCAAAATAGTCATCCCAGAGTAAAATTTCCGCTGATGCGGTCAGCTCCAGTTCTTTCGCAATCGCCTGTTGGAGGTTAACCACTTTCGGCAATTGATCGGCAACGGAACGCGACACGGTCACGCCAATCAGTTCGCTTTCAGGCATCAGGTGTTCCAGCCCAACAGCCAGTCCGGCGTGAGTTCCGGCACTGCCCGACGCGACCACCACCGACGAAATATTAACCGCCCCTTCACACTGTTGCGCGATTTCCAGCGCACTCTCCACATAACCCAGCGCACCCAGAGCATTAGAACCGCCAACCGGAATGACATACGGGCGAAAGCCTTGTGCTTCGACTCGCGTCGCCAGCTCCTCCAGTTGGGCATTGGGATCGGTCAGTGCGTCGCACATTTCAATCTGGGTATTGAACAGCTCCAGCAACAAACGATTGCCGTTGGTTAAATAGTTTTCTGCGGTTGTGCCAATAGGATTTTCCAGCAGCGCCACGCAGTGCAGACCGAGTTTCGCAGCGACTGCGGCAGTCTGGCGCACATGGTTAGACTGGATCGCCCCGGCAGTAATCAGCGTATCGGCACCTTCGCGCAGAGCATCTGCCGCAAGAAATTCCAGCTTACGTAATTTATTACCGCCCATTGCCATGGGGGTGACGTCATCCCGTTTGATGAAAATTTCCCGTCCAAGATAATCAGAAAAGCGTGGCAGATATTCGAGCGGCGTTGGCGCGCCGATAAATTCCAGCCGTGGAAAACGGGTTAAATTATGCAGTGGCATAACAGCCTCCGATGTGTGTTGTTGTGATTTTCTTATTATGCACGCTGAAAACGCGTAAATAAAAAAGGCGCCAGTGAAAGCGCCCTTTTTTGTCATTATGCTGATTATTTGGTCACATCAGCACCAAACCATTTTTCAGAAAGGGCTTGCAGAGTGCCATCTTTTTGCATTTCCGCAATTGCATCATTCACCGCTTTCAGCAGGTCTTCATTTCCTTTACGCAGCGCTACGCCAGACTCCTGACGGGAGAATGCTTCACCGGTTACTGCCAGCGTATCGTTGGTTTTCTTCACCAGATCCAGCGCAGCCAGACGGTCAACGAGGATCGCATCAATACGGCCTACGCGCAGATCCTGATATTTGGTCGGGTCATCATCATAGGTACGCACATCGACGCCCTGAACATTTTGGCGCAGCCACTCTTCATAGTTAGTGCCCAGACCGACACCCACTTTTTTGCCTTTCAGATCATCAGCCGTTTTAATGCTGCCTTCGTTACCTTTTTTCACCAGCGCCTGAATACCGGAAATGGTGTACGGGGTAGAGAAATCGTATTTTTTCTTGCGCTCGTCAGAAATAGTGACCTGGTTAATCACCACATCAATGCGTTTAGAGTCCAGCGACGCCAGCATACCGTCCCATTTGGTCGGTTTTAGTGACGCCTCAACACCAAGATGTTTTGCCAGCTGTTGGGCGAATTCCACTTCAAAACCGGTTAATTTGCCGTCATCCCCCTGAAAACTGAACGGCGGATAAGTTCCTTCCAGCCCTACGAGCAGCGTACCGCGCTCTTTAACTTTATTAAGCAGACCTTCATCTGCAAAACTTTTAACGCTCATGCCCGCAACCAGCGCCACGGCCATCACACCCATCAATGCCTGACGTCCCAGATGTGCTAATTTCATATTCACCCCGAATGTTGTTATGTCTGTTTGCAGTGTAGAGCCATTGTTTGTAAACACAAAAACAACTCTGCTACATCTTATTCTTATTTAATATATATCAGAAGCAGGCAGGCTGGTGGATTTCTGCACAAGTCCGGTACACGTTTGACGCTGATAGTGTTGATACTTCCGTAACGCGATGCGGTAATTGTTGGTGCTGGTAGTGGGCAGCCACGGGGCGAGGATTTCATCAAGGAAACCGTCCTGCAGCTGATCGAGGGAAATATTTTGCTCGTGGAGATGATTACCCAAACGGCGCAGACGAACGACATATTCACGCACCGTACCTGGGCTCATTTCAGTTTGCTCAAAAAGAAACTGCTTAAAGCCGATAATATCGAAAAAATCACTCTGCGTTTTGCAGTGTAAATCACCGCAAAATCGGCACAATGCCGCCCATGATTTTTGTTCCACTTGCCAGCCATTTTCATCAAACAGCATGTCCAGGCGGGAAATCTCGATTTTATTCACTATTTTGCCGTCGCGAACGAGGGTAATGCGGTCGAGTAATTTACGGCAATGCGCGCAATGGGTCTGGCTGTGTTTAAAGTCTTTAAGATAGCGGCTTAATGGCCGTCTTTTCAGGTGCTGCACCATCATTAAGAACTCCTGGTAGTCAAAGTTAAAGTGCGGCATTTACTGACGTTATAACTTACCCAGTTTAGTGCGTAACCGTTTAATGGCCTGGCTGTGTAACTGACTGACCCGCGATTCCCCGACCTCCAGCACCGCGCCAATCTCTTTAAGATTCAGCTCTTCCTGATAATAGAGGGTTAATACCAGTTTTTCGCGCTCCGGCAACGTTTCGATAGCTTCCATCACCCGCTGGCGCAGATTACTGTCCAGCAGTTGTTGTAGCGGGTTTTCTCGCTGATGATCATCAGTAACCAGTTCAATGCTATCGCCGTGCTCTTCGCGCCACTCATCGTAGGAGAAGAGCTGGCTGTTATTGGTGTCGAGCAACATTTGGCGATAGTCGGCAATATCGATCCCTAAACGTTCCGCTACCTCAGTTTCCGTGGCGTTGCGGCCAAGTTCCTGCTCCAGTTGCCCTATTGCCTGTGCCACTTCACGCGCGTTGCGTCGCACGCTGCGCGGCACCCAGTCACGGCTGCGAAGTTCATCCAGCATAGCGCCACGGATACGCTGCACTGCGTAAGTTGTAAATGCCGTTCCTTGTAGGGCGTCATAGCGTTCGACGGCATTAAGTAACCCAATGCCGCCCGCCTGTAGCAGATCGTCAAGTTCCACGCTCGCGGGCAGTCGAACCTGCAGGCGCAATGCTTCGTGACGCACCAGCGGGACATAACGCTGCCACAGCGAGTGTTTATCCATTACACCTTCAGCGGTATAGAGTGAATTCACGATAAACAGCCCTGCGTTATATGAGTTATCGGCATGATTATCCGTTTCTGCAGGGTTTTTAATCGGACGATTAGTGGGTGAAATGAGGGGTTATTTGGGGGTTACCGGTAAATTCCAGGCAGAAAAAACCCCGCCGGTGGCGGGGAAGCACGTTGCTGACAAATTACCATTCATGTTGCCGGATGCGGCGTAAACGCCTTATCCGGCCTACAAAAATGTGCGAATTCAATAAATTGCAATTCAACTTGTAGGCCTGATAAGCGCAACGCATCAGGCAATTTGGCGTTGCCGTCAGTCTCAGTTAATCAGGTTACAACGATTAACCCTGCAGCAGAGACAGAACCTGCTGCGGTACCTGGTTAGCTTTTGCCAACACAGAGTTACCGGCCTGCTGGATGATCTGCGCTTTCGACATATTGGACACTTCGGTCGCATAGTCGGCGTCCTGAATACGGGACTGCGCTTCAGACAGGTTAGTAGTGGTGTTGTTCAGGTTGGTGACTGCGGAATCCAGACGGTTCTGGATAGCACCCAGGGAGGAACGGAATTTGTCGATGGAGCTGATAGCAGCATCCAGGGCAGCCAAAGGATCTTTGGTTGCAGTGCCTGCACTGGTGGTTTCTGTCGTTAATTTGCCATCTTTGCTTACATAAGCATCCGCACCAGCAACAGCTTCAAATTTACCAGTACCAGTACCTGATACCACTTTTACTGCGCCTGTATCTGCGTTGACAGAGTAAGTCGTATCGTAAGATGCAGTGGAAGTCAGTTCATTGTTGCCATCAACATATACAGCTTTAGCACCTGTAGCTACGACTGGAGTTGTACCAGAAGTCATACCATCGGCAGTACCTTTACCATTGGTAAAGGTAGCGGAACCGATCATGACACCAGATTTATAGTTGATCGTTGCGACAGTATCACCGTCGGTAGCGGTTGCTGCTGCCTGACTTGCAGATTGCAGTTGTGCCAGAATGACATCTTTAGAAACAGTGGCTGTATAAGTTACACCAGCAGCAGCGATGACACCAGCACCATCAGTAACGTTCGCAGCAGCTTTGAAATTATACGTAGTATTATCCAGAGTAACGGTAGCAGTACCGCCGTTCCCCAGAGATTTACCATCGCCAGCAAGAGTAAACAGCTCTTTAAGAGTTGCAGTAGCCGCACCACCGGAGTTGTTTGTTGTAAGGTTACCATCAGTAGTCAGGTAGGCTTGCTGTCCGCCAATTGTCAGATTACCAGTTGCGTCAACATTAAAGTTAACATCACCAGTAGCAGCCTTGTAAGTACCGGTTTTAGTCTGGCCAGCTGCCGGGAGAAGAGTATCTGCCAGAGTTCCAGCCGCAGCACTTGTTTTGTTTGCAGTATTGTTATAACTGAAGTTACCTGCATCTGCGTCGTATTTATAACTAACTGTTGAACTTGTACCACCAGCATAGGTTGCAATATCTACAGTATCGCCATCACTCAGCTTACTTAATGCCTGAGATGCAGTAAGTGCAGCGTTGCTAGTTGTAACTTTATAAGTACCATTACCGTTGTCAACGGCTTTCTGAGCAGTCAAGTCACTGATTGTGGCCGCTTTGTTTGCAATGGTACCAGAACCATTAACGTTGAAACCATTCAAACCCAGAGTATCAGAGTCAATTTTCTTCAGGTCGATAGAGATAGTCTGACCATCATTTGCGCCAACCTGAATTTTCAGGGAGCCATCTTTAGACAATACGTTCACGCCGTTGAACTGGGTCTGCCCGGATACGCGGTCAATTTCAGACAAACGGGATTTGATTTCGTCCTGAATAGAAGCCAGGTCAGAATCAGAGTTAGTACCGGTGGTCGCCTGTACAGTCAACTCACGCACACGTTGTAAGTTGTTGTTAATCTCAGACAGTGCGCCTTCAGTGGTCTGCGCCAGAGAGATACCATCGTTAGCGTTACGTGCAGCCTGAGTCAGGCCTTTAATGTTAGAGGTGAAACGGTTAGCAATCGCCTGACCCGCTGCGTCATCCTTCGCGCTGTTAATACGCAAGCCAGAAGACAGACGCTCGATAGAACTCGACAGCGCAGACTGGTTCTTGTTGATATTATTTTGAGTGATCAGCGAGAGGCTGTTGGTATTAATGACTTGTGCCATGATTCGTTATCCTATATTGCAAGTCGTTGATTACGTATTGGGTTTCCACCCGTCGGCTCAATCGCCGTCAACCCTGTTATCGTCTGTCGTAAAACAACCTTTAGAATTTTTTTCACAAACAGCCATTTTTTGTTAGTCGCCGAAATACTCTTTTCTCTGCCCCTTATTCCCGCTATTAAAAAAAACAATTAAACGTAAACTTTGCGCAATTCAGGCCGATAACCCCGGTATTCGTTTTACGTGTCGAAAGATAAAAGGAAATCGCATGGCAAGTATTTCATCGCTGGGAGTCGGGTCAGGTCTGGATTTAAGTTCAATCCTCGATAGCCTCACCGCCGCGCAAAAAGCGACGCTAACCCCTATATCAAATCAGCAATCGTCGTTTACCGCTAAACTTAGCGCCTACGGTACGCTGAAAAGCGCGCTGACGACTTTCCAGACCGCCAATACTGCATTGTCTAAAGCCGATCTTTTTTCCGCCACCAGCACCACCAGCAGCACCACCGCGTTCAGTGCCACCACTGCGGGAAACGCTATCGCCGGAAAATACACCATCAGCGTCACCCATCTGGCGCAGGCGCAAACCCTGACCACGCGCACCACCAGAGACGAGACGAAAACGGCGATCGCCACCAGCGACAGTAAACTCACCATTCAACAAGGCGGCGACAAAGATCCGATTACCATTGATATCAGCGCGGCTAACTCGTCGTTAAGCGGGATCCGTGATGCCATCAACAACGCAAAAGCGGGCGTAAGTGCGAGCATCATTAACGTGGGTAACGGTGAATATCGTCTGTCAGTCACATCAAATGACACCGGCCTTGACAATGCGATGACACTCTCGGTCAGCGGTGATGATGCGCTACAAAGTTTTATGGGCTATGACGCCAGTGCCAGCAGCAACGGCATGGAAGTCTCGGTCGCCGCCCAGAATGCGCAGCTGACGGTCAACAACGTCGCCATTGAGAACAGCAGCAACACCATCAGCGACGCGCTGGAAAACATCACCCTGAACCTGAACGATGTCACCACGGGCAACCAGACGCTAACCATCACTCAGGACACCTCCAAAGCGCAAACGGCGATTAAAGACTGGGTGAATGCCTATAACTCGCTAATAGATACCTTCAGCAGCCTGACCAAATACACCGCCGTAGATGCGGGAGCTGATAGCCAGAGTTCTAGCAATGGCGCACTGCTCGGCGACTCCACGTTGCGGACGATTCAGACGCAGTTGAAATCGATGCTGAGTAATACCGTTAGTTCTTCCAACTATAAAACGTTGGCGCAGATTGGTATCACGACCGATCCCAGCGATGGCAAACTGGAACTGGATGCCGACAAACTCACCGCTGCACTGAAAAAAGATGCCAGCGGCGTAGGTGCATTGATTGTTGGCGATGGTAAAAAAACCGGCATCACGACCACCATCGGCAGCAACCTGACCAGTTGGCTTTCGACAACGGGCATTATTAAAGCCGCTACCGATGGCGTTAGTAAGACCCTGAATAAATTAACTAAAGACTACAACGCCGCCAGCGATCGCATTGATGCGCAGGTCGCGCGCTACAAAGAACAATTTACCCAACTGGACGTTTTAATGACCTCGTTAAATAGCACCAGCAGCTACTTAACGCAGCAGTTCGAAAACAACAGTAATTCCAAGTAATCATTATTTATCGGGAGACAGGTCATGTACGCGGCAAAAGGCACCCAGGCCTATGCACAAATTGGCGTCGAAAGCGCCGTAATGAGCGCCAGCCAGCAACAGCTGGTCACCATGCTATTTGATGGAGTGCTGAGCGCACTGGTTAGAGCGCGCCTGTTTATGCAGGACAACAATCAGCAAGGCAAAGGCGTCTCTTTGTCAAAAGCGATCAACATCATTGAGAACGGGCTGCGGGTGAGTCTTGATGAAGAGAGCAAAGACGAACTAACCCAAAACTTGATTGCTCTTTATAGCTATATGGTCAGGCGCTTGCTGCAAGCCAATTTACGCAACGATGTCTCCGCAGTCGAAGAAGTGGAAGCATTAATGCGCAATATTGCCGATGCCTGGAAAGAGTCTTTACTCTCCCCTTCTTTGATTCAGGACCCAGTCTGATGAACAATGCACCGCATTTGTATTTCGCCTGGCAACAACTCGTCGAAAAAAGCCAGCTCATGTTACGCCTGGCAACAGAAGAACAATGGGATGAACTCATCGCCAGCGAAATGGCGTATGTGAATGCGGTGCAGGAGATTGCACATCTGACTGAAGAGATTGATCCGTCCACCACGATGCAGGAGCAACTCCGCCCGATGCTGCGCCTGATTCTCGATAACGAAAGCAAGGTGAAGCAGTTATTACAGATTCGGATGGATGAACTGGCGAAACTGGTCGGTCAGTCATCGGTACAAAAATCGGTGTTAAGTGCCTATGGCGATCAGGGCGGCTTTGTGCTGGCTCCGCAGGATAACCTCTTTTGAATCTTAACGAGCTGATGGCTCGCGAATAATCCGATTACGGCTACGCTTCTAATGTTCCCCTTGAATGGAGTCGAAGAATGCGTAATCCCACGCTGTTACAATGTTTTCACTGGTATTACCCGGAAGGCGGTAAGCTCTGGCCTGAACTGGCCGAGCGCGCCGACGGTTTTAATGATATTGGTATCAATATGGTCTGGTTACCGCCAGCCTATAAAGGCGCATCGGGCGGGTACTCGGTCGGCTACGACTCCTATGATTTATTTGATTTAGGCGAGTTTGATCAGAAAGGCAGCATCCCTACTAAATATGGCGATAAAGCACAACTGCTGGCCGCCATTGACGCCCTGAAACGTAATGACATTGCGGTGCTGCTGGACGTGGTAGTCAATCACAAAATGGGCGCGGATGAAAAAGAAGCTATTCGCGTGCAGCGCGTTAATGCTGACGACCGTACGCAAATTGATGAAGAAATCATTGAATGCGAAGGCTGGACGCGTTACACCTTCCCCGCCCGTGCCGGGCAATACTCACAGTTTATCTGGGATTTCAAATGTTTTAGCGGTATCGACCATATCGAAAACCCTGATGAAGATGGCATTTTTAAAATTGTTAACGACTACACCGGCGAAGGCTGGAACGATCAGGTTGATGATGAACTCGGTAATTTCGATTACCTGATGGGCGAGAATATCGATTTTCGCAATCATGCCGTGACGGAAGAGATTAAATACTGGGCACGCTGGGTGATGGAACAAACACAATGCGACGGTTTTCGTCTTGATGCGGTCAAACATATTCCGGCGTGGTTTTATAAAGAGTGGATCGAACACGTACAAGAAGTTGCGCCAAAGCCGCTGTTTATTGTGGCGGAGTACTGGTCGCATGAAGTTGATAAGCTGCAAACGTATATTGATCAGGTGGAAGGCAAAACCATGCTGTTCGATGCGCCGCTGCAGATGAAATTCCATGAAGCATCGCGCATGGGACGCGACTACGACATGACGCAGATTTTCACTGGGACGCTGGTGGAAGCCGATCCTTTTCACGCCGTAACCCTCGTTGCCAATCACGACACCCAACCGTTGCAAGCCCTCGAAGCGCCGGTCGAACCATGGTTTAAACCGCTGGCGTATGCCTTAATTTTGTTGCGGGAAAATGGCGTTCCTTCGGTGTTCTATCCTGACCTCTACGGTGCGCATTACGAAGATGTCGGCGGTGACGGGCAAACCTATCCGATAGATATGCCAATAATCGAACAACTTGATGAGTTAATTCTCGCCCGTCAGCGTTTCGCCCACGGTGTACAGACGTTATTTTTCGACCATCCGAACTGCATTGCCTTTAGCCGCAGTGGCACCGACGAATATCCCGGCTGCGTGGTGGTCATGTCGAACGGAGATGATGGCGAAAAAACCATTCATTTAGGAGAGAATTACGGCAATAAAACCTGGCGTGATTTTCTGGGGAACCGGCAAGAAAGTGTAGTAACCGACGAAAACGGCGAAGCGACCTTCTTTTGCAACGGCGGCAGCGTCAGCGTGTGGGTTATCGAAGAGGTGATTTAAATTCATCCCCGGCGGCAAGCCGGGGAGATTTCATTACGGCAATGGCGTCGGTAACGGCGCTTTATCCAGCGCAGCGGCACACTCTGCCGTCGGGCGATCCACACGCTCCATCGTCATTCCATCGTACTCAATGGTGTTACCTTCACGCTCAACCTCGTACAGCTCACGTTTTACGGTAACGTTAGTGAGATCATCAGACATCAATGTCAACTTACCCGGCACAGCAATCACCCGCTGCCACTGACGGCAATCCAGGGTATCGCCCTCTTTAGTGACAATCAGGCTGCCTATCGCTTCCGGACTGACCAGCGCACTTTGCGGCCCTTTGGTCTGCCAGTAGCCCGCCAGCCAGTCCGGCGCGGGGGTTTTAACGACATTGTTATAGTTTTCGACTTCGGCACAGCCCGCCAGCAACATGAGCGCGCCTGCAATTGCGAGTTTTTTCATCATTCGTCCTGCATGAGAAGAAAAGAGGATTGTGGCATTAAAGCCCTGATGTCGCCAGCCTTTCCAGGTTCAGAGAGAAATTTGATCTAACTATTATTTTTGTGAATTATTACCCCGAAAATAAATTTTCTTGATGTATGATTCGCGACTCTTGTTTCAAACCTTCTGAGTTCAGAGGCTACATACATGTCATGGCAGCAATTCAAACACGCCTGGTTGATTAAATTCTGGGCACCCATCCCTGCGGTCATCGCGGCGGGTATTCTCTCCACTTACTACTTTGGCATCACTGGCACCTTTTGGGCTGTCACGGGTGAATTTACCCGTTGGGGCGGTCAGCTCCTGCAGCTGTTCGGCGTCCATGCTGAAGAGTGGGGTTATTTTAAAATTATCCATCTGGAAGGATCGCCATTAACCCGCATCGACGGCATGATGATCCTCGGTATGTTTGGCGGCTGTTTTGCCGCAGCGCTGTGGGCCAACAATGTCAAACTGCGCATGCCGCGCAGCCGTATCCGCATTATGCAGGCCATCATTGGCGGTATTATCGCTGGTTTTGGCGCACGTCTGGCAATGGGCTGTAATCTGGCGGCGTTCTTTACCGGCATTCCACAGTTCTCGCTGCACGCCTGGTTCTTTGCCATCGCCACTGCCATTGGTTCATGGTTTGGCGCGCGCTTTACCCTGCTGCCCATCTTCCGTATTCCCGTGAAAATGCAGAAAGTTTCTGCTGCCTCACCGTTGACGCAAAAACCGGATCAGGCGCGGCGTCGTTTTCGTCTCGGGATGCTGGTCTTTTTCGGCATGCTGGGCTGGGCGCTGCTGACGGCGATGAACCAACCAAAACTGGGGCTGGCAATGCTGTTTGGCGTCGGCTTTGGTTTACTGATTGAACGTGCACAAATCTGCTTTACTTCGGCGTTCCGCGATATGTGGATCACCGGACGTACCCACATGGCGAAAGCAATCATTATCGGTATGGCGGTGAGTGCCATCGGGATCTTCAGTTACGTCCAGTTAGGCGTTGAACCCAAAATCATGTGGGCGGGGCCGAACGCGGTAATCGGTGGTTTACTGTTTGGTTTTGGCATCGTGCTGGCAGGCGGTTGCGAAACCGGCTGGATGTACCGCGCGGTAGAAGGCCAGGTGCACTACTGGTGGGTCGGTCTGGGCAACGTGATCGGCTCAACGATTCTGGCGTATTACTGGGATGATTTCGCTCCGGCGCTGGCCACCGACTGGGACAAAATCAACCTCCTGAAAACCTTTGGCCCGATGGGTGGCCTGCTGGTGACATATTTGCTGCTGTTTGCTGCGCTGATGTTGATTATCGGCTGGGAAAAACGCTTCTTCCGCCGTGCGGCACCGCAGACAGCTAAGGAGATCGCATGAAAAATATCGTTCCTGATTACCGCCTTGATATGGTGGGTGAACCCTGCCCTTATCCGGCAGTCGCAACCCTTGAGGCGATGCCGCAATTAAAAAAAGGTGAGATCCTGGAAGTGGTGAGCGACTGTCCGCAGTCGATCAATAATATTCCACTGGATGCGCGTAATCACGGCTATACGGTGCTGGATATTCAGCAAGACGGGCCGACCATTCGTTATTTAATTCAGAAATAATCCCTCCTTCCCGCTGTGTCCCACAGCGGGAACATCGTTACCTCTGTATCACATAGATTTTACCCGCCCCCTCTCCTATTCTTTTCAGTATGATCTCAGGAGGTTGCTATGTGTGGACGCTTTGCCCAATCCCAAACGCGTGAAGATTACCTTGCGCTTCTCGCGGAAGATATTGAACGCGATATTCCCTACGATCCCGAACCCATTGGCAGATACAACGTCGCGCCGGGAACCAAAGTTCTTCTGCTCAGTGAACGTGATGAACACCTTCATCTGGATCCGGTTTTCTGGGGATATGCTCCCGGATGGTGGGATAAATCGCCGCTGATTAACGCCCGCGTAGAAACTGCGGCAACCAGTCGTATGTTTAAACCGCTCTGGCAACATGGTCGGGCAATCTGTTTTGCCGATGGCTGGTTTGAGTGGAAAAAAGAAGGCGACAAAAAACAGCCTTATTTTATCTATCGCGCTGATGGACAACCTGTTTTTATGGCCGCGATAGGTAGCACACCGTTTGAGCGTGGTGACGAAGCCGAAGGATTTTTAATTGTCACTGCAGCAGCAGACCAGGGTCTGGTAGATATTCATGACCGCCGCCCGCTGGTACTGTCGCCAGAAGCTGCGCGGGAATGGATGCGGCAAGACATTGGTGGTAAAGAAGCCTCAGAAATCGCTGCCAGTGGCTGTGTGCCAGCAAACCAGTTCACCTGGCACCCGGTATCGCGCGCGGTAGGTAATGTCAAAAACCAGGGCGCGGAGTTAATTCAACCTGTTTGTTGACATCCTCCACGCCCTGAAGGACGTGGATCCCTGCTACGTTCAGGCTGTCGCCTGAATCATTTCGGTGGGTTCCTGCTTCAACGAGCGGCCTGACTGCACCATCTCTCCACAGGCAAGAACGGCGTGCCCCGCCGCTAAAATGTTACGAGCGCCGTTTACATCGGCGTTCGCTGTATATCCACATACCTGGCATCTGAATTGACTTTGTGACAGGCGATTTTCTTTCGCTGTATGACCACAGCACGCGCAACGCTGGCTTGTGTACGCTGGCGGAACAGCAAGCACCTGACCGCCACGCCAGAGCTGCTTGTACTCAAGCTGACGGCGCATTTCATACCAGCCCTGATCCAGTATCGAACGGTTTAAACCTGATTTTGCCCGGACATTGCGCCCCGGCTGGCTGACAGTGACATTTTTCACAACACCCGTGACCTGACGGTTATTCCGGTAGCGCATCCAGCCAAGTTTCGGCAGAAAAATACGGCTGTTTTCCTGATCGAGCTTAACGCCCTGCGGGTAGCGGAATGCATCATTCTGTCCCCGCGTTTTGAATCGGGGAAAAGCAGCCCGCTTCTGGAAGAAGTTTTTGTAAGCCCGCTCAAGGTCTTTCAGTGACTGTTGCAATGGCTGTGAGGGCGAATCTTTAAGCCATTGCGTTTCAGTGGCGTTTTTCCACTCAACCAACCAGGAAGCCATTTTCCCGTAAGGGATGTATTTATTACCGGCCTCATGATTCTCATTCTGAAGCGCCAGAGCACGATTGAAAACGAAACGACATGCGCCTGCGAAGCGCCTCATTTCACGCTCCTGTTGACCACCGGGTCTTAACTGGAATTTAAATGCTTGTAGTCGTTTCACAGGCCAAATGATACTTTGGTCTGTGAAAAAAGAAACCGATATCCGGCGTGGAAGGCACTGTGTTTTCCTGATGCATGTTCACCTGGTCTTTGTCACCAAATACCGACGTCAGATTTTTGACCATGACGCGACAGAAAAACTACGCACTTACTTTTCAAATGTATGTGCTGATTTTGAAGCTGAACTGGTTGAAATGGATGGCGAACCAGATCACGTCCATTTGTTAATTAACTATCCTCCCAAACTGGCGATATCCAGTCTGGTAAACAGCCTCAAAGGCGTATCGGGTAGATTACTGCGACGAGATCGACCAGATATTGCAGTCAGGTATTACTACAAAGGCGTTTTGTGGAGTCCCGGCTATTTTGCCAGTAGCTGCGGAGGTGCGCCAATATCCGTCATCCGCCAATACATTGAACAACAGCAAACACCTGGTTAGGTGAAAAACCGAGCCTTATATCCCCGCCCTGAAGGACGGGGTTTTACGGCGCACTGGATAAGCCTGGAGATTATCTACACCTGCATGGACATCATTGTACTATGCCCCGTACATGCCCCATCACATCCTCAACATCAAAGTATTAGAGCCTTGCAAACCATTATGCGTCTCAGTTTGTCTCATCTATCTTACGCAAAAAAATAGAACTAATATCAAGCGGCGCTATATTGCGTATTAAATAAAATCACCTCAATTACATTAACAAATCTAAACAAATATCATGCAAATAATCTCCATGGTTATTTTTAGGCTATTTAAATTAAAAAAAATAAATTATGAGTCAATCATAAATAACAACCTTTAATATAATTTGATTACCAAATTTATATTCGTTCACAAAATAGTCATGCATTGTGTGCAATAGAAACAGTTCAGATAAAAGGAGGGATCTACTTCACAATTTAAATGAGAAACTAAAACTTAAATCTTGAAATAATCTCATTGATTAGATGAGTATTTGTAGTGCAGTGACATCATTTTTAAATAATAGTACAAATAAAAGGGCTCACGATGAAAAAATTAACAGTGGCAATTTCTGCTGTAGCTGCATCTTAACGTATAAACTAGATTTAATAACAACGATATCCGTACCTATCCGGATATCTAATGTCATAAGCATCCCTTTAATTATCCCCTCAACCTCTTGTAACTTTCCCACTCTTGAACTCCACATAGTCCAAACGCCGGATGCAAAAAAATCACACGTGCATTTCTGAAATTGTGATGGAGGAAGATAGTATCAATTATATGTGCTTATAAACGTCCCCGATTAGCGCAGAAGTCACCGGATTGTTCAGGCTCCAATAGGTTGAGTATGCCGTATTTATTTTCCAAAATAAAAATCGATGCTGTTGCTCCTTCATAAAATACTTTTACTCTCTGGACGCTTTTCTTAGCTCTCTTGGTGTTATCTTAAAACGATTATGGAACCTTTCAGTAAAACGAGAAGGACACTTGTAACCATTTTCCCTGGCAATCTCGCTGATGGGTTTTACTGTCGTTTGTATAGCAGACAACGCATTATTTAACCTCACGTCGTCCAATATACTTTGAAAACTTACTCCCTCGCTTGCCAGACGGCGATGCAATGTGGAAACAGAAATGTAGAGATATCTCGCTACTTTGTTTGCTGTCCATTTTGTTCCAGGTTCGGATAGCATTAGGTTATAACAACGACTTATTAATGATTGTTTACTATCTGATAAAAGCAAATAATTAACATGATGTGCTCCTAATGAAAGTAGAACGCCCATTGCTAAGTGTTCCTGAATTTGCGTTGAGAAGCCTCGGGAAATAGATGTTTTTAGTTGCTCCCAACAATATATTAACTCGGGATTCTGAGGTAAGCAGAAACCTGTCGTGTTACGAATTTGATCAGTTATCGCATAAAGCTTTTGGAACCTTTCAATTAGATCAATGGGATAATAAAGCATTTCTGCAAGATAAAGACCTGCTTCTGGGTAATTCGCAATATAAAATTCATATCCACAGGGAAATAAAATTATCTGATTATTATCAACAGTTAGACTATGCGTTTCCCAATTGATAACTTTTTTTCCCTGACGGATACGACATAAAGCTGGCATAAGAGGCTTAACCCTGTGAATCTCATGATGTTTATGCATCCGTATTTCTTCAATCTTTAGGTTAGTCCTATCTTTTGCCAGCATACTCTTACCCTACTTTACCTCATAAACTGGTGTTATCTCAGCGGTTGCAATTTTATTGGCATTAAGCATATAACCAACTAACGCTCCGCTGGAATTAGAATCTACAGGAATCTTATCAGTTTTTAGAGCCCATACTTTAAACTGGTAATGATGGGGTTTATCTCCTTTGGGAGGACATGCTCCACCAAATCCTGCATAGCCAAAATCATTTCGGCCTTGGACAGCACCAGTCGGAAGTTTTGTACCATCACGTCTTCCTGCATCAGCGGGCAAATATGTTACCGTTGCTGGAATATTAGCAACAGTCCAGTGCCACCATCCACTGCCTGTAGGCGCATCTGGATCATACACAGTTACGGCAAAGCTTTTGGTGCCTTCTGGAGCACCAGACCAGGTTAATGAGGGCGATGTATTACCCCCCTCACACCCAAATCCAGAAAATACATGAGACGTTGTAAGTTGCTCTCCTGTTTTTATTTCATTACTAGTGACCTGAAATGCTGCGGCCTGCGCAGAAAATGTTATGAATGCCAATACACTTGAAACGATAAGCTTTTTCATAAAAACCTCTTTGTTGTGACCTATCGTTATTTTATTTGATGTGCCTTGCTCTCATTATGCATAAAGGCGCAATGATCGTGCAAATGCAATCATAATTATAAAGTTGCCCTCAGCATTAGCCATAATATGCACAAATTACATTCCTGTTGTCTCAAGGATAATTATTTTTTAATGCGGTGCACTTCGTGACAACAAGTTAATGACTAACACACCGGCACAAATTAACATCATGCCTATGATGGCTGGCAGGTCCAGTCGTTGGCCAAAAAATCCCCAGGAAAGCAAACCAATCAGAACGATACCGACTCCTGACCAGATAGCATAAGCAATCCCTGTAGGTATATAAGCCAGCGTCTGAGCTAATAACCAGAATGATGCACAATAACAAATAATTGTGCCAACAGAGGGCCATAACCGTGTAAACCCCTCTGAAAACTTCATTAAGGTTGTACCAATGACCTCTGCAAGTATTGCGCCACCAAGATAAATATAAGGGTTCATAGCATATTCTTTCCTGTTCATACTGGAGAGAATTGTACTACAGTTTGAACACAACTCACCGTTTTCATCCTGGTGTATGTGTATCCAGGGGGCTCTGGCGTGGCAAGAGATAAAGGCAGGAACAATAATGATCAGAAGGAACCCAGGGCTAACGAAAGAGTTCACTCTTCCTATGAGCAAAGCGAAGACAAAACATGTTATCGCGTTTACAGATCGTGGATGGCAGAAAACTTTCAGAATCAGGTTTCCATTTTAAACCAGAAATTGAGTGTGTTTGCCCCATCCATGCCCCACGCGGTGAGATCGGATGTAATCAACAACAGGTTACACAACTTACACCTGCATGCTCATCACTTCCTGATACGCCGCCACCAGCTTATTACGCACCTGAATCCCCATTTGCATTGAAACTGAGGCTTTTTGCATATCGGTCATCACATCGTTTAACGCCACGCCGGGTTCGCCGAGGGTGAATTTTTCTGCCTGCGTGCGGGCGGCGGTTTGTGTATCGCTTATGCGATCGAGCGCGGCATGCAGCTGCCCGGCAAAACTAATGGTCGGTTGCGGTAGTGATTCCTGCGCACGCGCACTCATCGCCGTAGCCTGTAACTGGCTGATAACCCCTTCAATCCCCTGTATCGCTGACATTTTCATCTCCCGGATAATTTCTGGTAGCAAAGCCTACCAGTAAGTCAATAAGACAAAGGCGCTAAATAGCAACAAAAAAACGGGTTTATTGGCGGATAGAAAAAAAAGAAAGCACAAATAATGGGAGCGTCAATTTTTCGAGTTTGCTGACCCGGGAGTGAGTCTTGTTCCACTTTGCCAATAACGCCGTCCATAATCAGCCACGAGGTGCGCGATGAATGCGACTGCAGCCCAGACAAAATCTCTTGAGTGGCTTAATCGCCTGCGTGCGAATCCGAAAATTCCATTGATTGTTGCCGGTTCCGCGGCAGTGGCGGTCATGGTCGCACTGATCCTGTGGGCGAAAGCCCCCGACTACCGCACATTATTCAGCAATCTGTCCGATCAGGATGGTGGCGCAATCGTCAGCCAACTGACGCAAATGAATATTCCTTACCGCTTTAGCGAAGCCAGCGGCGCGATTGAAGTTCCGGCAGATAAAGTTCACGAACTGCGTCTGCGCCTGGCGCAACAAGGTTTGCCCAAAGGCGGCGCGGTCGGTTTCGAACTGCTCGATCAGGAAAAGTTTGGCATTAGCCAGTTCAGCGAACAGGTGAATTATCAGCGGGCGCTGGAAGGCGAGCTTTCTCGTACCATCGAAACTATCGGCCCGGTAAAAGGGGCGCGTGTCCATTTGGCATTGCCGAAACCCTCTTTATTTGTCCGTGAGCAAAAATCCCCTTCTGCATCGGTGACGGTAAATCTGTTACCCGGCCGCGCACTCGATGAAGGGCAAATTAGCGCCATTGTGCATCTGGTTTCCAGCGCAGTTGCTGGTCTGCCGCCGGGGAACGTCACGTTGGTGGATCAGGGCGGACATCTGTTAACCCAATCCAACACCAGCGGGCGCGATCTTAATGATGCTCAGTTGAAATATGCCAGTGATGTCGAAGGCCGAATTCAGCGGCGTATTGAAGCGATCCTGTCGCCTATTGTCGGCAACGGCAATATTCACGCCCAGGTTACGGCGCAACTGGACTTCGCCAGTAAGGAGCAAACCGAAGAGCAGTATCGCCCTAACGGTGATAAATCTCAGGCGGCGCTCCGCTCACGCCAGCTTAATGAGAGCGAGCAAAGCGGTTCCGGTTATCCAGGCGGCGTACCGGGTGCGTTGTCGAATCAACCAGCACCCGCAAATAACGCACCGATCAGCACGCCTCCGGCAAATCAAAATAATCGCCAGCAGCAGGCAAGCACCACCAGCAATAGTGGGCCGCGTAGCACACAGCGTAATGAAACCAGTAACTACGAGGTCGATCGCACCATTCGTCATACCAAAATGAACGTGGGCGATGTGCAACGTCTGTCAGTCGCGGTAGTGGTGAATTACAAAACCTTGCCAGATGGCAAACCGTTGCCTCTCAGCAACGAACAGATGAAGCAAATTGAAGATCTGACTCGCGAGGCGATGGGCTTTTCTGAAAAACGCGGTGACTCGCTCAATGTCGTTAACTCGCCGTTCAATAGCAGCGACGAAAGCGGTGGAGAACTGCCGTTCTGGCAACAACAGGTATTTATCGATCAGTTGCTGAGCGCCGGACGCTGGTTGCTGGTACTGCTGGTGGCGTGGCTACTGTGGCGTAAAGCGGTACGTCCACAGCTAACTCGTCGCGCTGAGGCGATGAAAGCTGTGCAGCAACAGGCGCAGGCCCGCGAGGAAGTGGAAGATGCGGTGGAAGTCCGCCTGAGCAAAGATGAACAACTCCAACAACGACGCGCGAACCAGCGTCTGGGGGCAGAGGTCATGAGCCAGCGTATCCGTGAAATGTCTGATAACGATCCGCGCGTGGTGGCGCTGGTCATTCGCCAGTGGATAAATAACGATCATGAGTAACCTGACAGGCACCGATAAAAGCGTCATCCTGCTGATGACCATTGGCGAAGACCGGGCGGCAGAGGTGTTCAAGCACCTCTCCCAGCGCGAAGTGCAAACCCTGAGTGCAGCAATGGCGAACGTCACGCAGATCTCCAACAAGCAGCTAACCGATGTGCTGGCGGAGTTTGAGCAAGAAGCTGAACAGTTTGCCGCACTGAATATCAACGCCAACGATTATCTGCGTTCGGTGCTGGTTAAAGCCCTCGGTGAAGAACGTGCCGCCAGCCTGCTGGAAGATATTCTCGAAACCCGCGATACCGCCAGCGGTATTGAAACGCTCAACTTTATGGAGCCGCAGAGTGCGGCCGATCTGATTCGTGACGAACATCCGCAGATTATCGCCACCATTCTGGTGCATCTGAAGCGTGCGCAAGCCGCCGATATTCTGGCGTTGTTCGATGAACGTCTGCGCCACGACGTGATGTTGCGTATCGCCACCTTTGGCGGCGTGCAGCCAGCCGCGCTGGCGGAACTGACCGAAGTACTGAATGGCTTGCTCGACGGTCAGAATCTCAAGCGCAGCAAAATGGGCGGCGTGAGAACGGCAGCCGAAATTATCAACCTGATGAAAACGCAGCAGGAAGAAGCCGTTATTACCGCCGTGCGTGAATTCGACGGCGAGCTGGCACAAAAAATTATCGACGAGATGTTCCTATTCGAAAATCTGGTGGATGTCGACGATCGCAGCATCCAGCGTCTGTTGCAGGAAGTGGATTCCGAATCGCTGTTGATCGCGCTGAAAGGGGCCGAGCAACCACTGCGCGAGAAGTTCCTGCGCAATATGTCGCAGCGTGCCGCCGATATTCTGCGCGACGATCTCGCCAACCGCGGTCCGGTGCGTCTGTCGCAGGTGGAAAACGAACAGAAAGCGATTCTGCTGATTGTGCGCCGCCTTGCCGAAACTGGCGAGATGGTGATTGGTAGCGGCGAGGATACCTATGTCTGATAATTTGCCGTGGAAAACCTGGACGCCAGACGATCTCGCGCCACCACAGGCAGAGTTTGTGCCAATGGCCGAGCCAGAAGAAACCATCATTGAAGAGACTGAACCCAGCCTTGAGCAGCAACTGGCACAACTGCAAATGCAGGCCCATGAGCAAGGTTATCAGGCGGGGATTACTGAAGGCCGTCAGCAAGGTCACGAACAGGGCTATCAGGAAGGTCTGGCCCAGGGGCTGGAACAAGGGCTGGCACAGGCAAAATCCCAGCAAGCGCCAATTCATGCCCGGATGCAGCAACTGGTCAGCGAATTTCAAACTACCCTTGATGCACTTGATAGTGTGATTGCTTCGCGCCTGATGCAGATGGCGCTGGAGGCGGCGCGCCAGGTCATCGGTCAAACGCCAACGGTGGACAACTCGGCGCTGATCAAACAGATCCAACAGTTATTGCAGCAAGAACCGTTATTCAGTGGCAAACCGCAACTGCGCGTGCACCCGGATGATCTGCAACGTGTTGATGATATGCTGGGCGCAACCTTAAGTTTGCATGGCTGGCGCTTACGGGGCGATCCCACGCTCCATCCAGGCGGCTGCAAAGTCTCCGCCGATGAAGGCGATCTCGATGCCAGTGTCGCCACTCGCTGGCAAGAGCTCTGCCGTCTGGCAGCGCCAGGAGTGGTGTAATGACCACGCGCCTGACTCACTGGCTAACCACGCTGGATAACTTCGAAGCCAAAATGGCGCAGTTGCCTGCGGTACGTCGCTACGGGCGATTAACTCGCGCTACCGGGCTGGTGCTGGAGGCTACCGGATTACAATTGCCGCTCGGCGCAACCTGTGTGATTGAGCGCCAGAACGGGTCGGAAACGCATGAAGTAGAAAGCGAAGTGGTTGGATTTAACGGTCAACGGCTGTTTTTAATGCCGCTGGAAGAAGTGGAAGGTGTCCTGCCCGGCGCGCGCGTTTATGCCAAACACATTTCGGCTGAAGGGCTGCAAAGCGGCAAGCAGTTGCCACTCGGTCCGGCGTTATTAGGTCGCGTTCTGGATGGCAGCGGTAAACCGCTTGATGGCCTTCCCTCCCCCGATACGACCGAAACAGGTGCGCTGATCACCCCGCCTTTTAACCCTTTGCAACGTACACCGATTGAACATGTGCTGGACACGGGCGTGCGCCCAATCAATGCCCTGCTTACCGTTGGGCGCGGGCAGCGTATGGGGCTATTTGCTGGTTCTGGTGTCGGTAAAAGTGTGCTGCTGGGGATGATGGCACGTTACACCCGCGCCGATGTCATTGTCGTGGGTTTGATTGGTGAACGTGGGCGCGAAGTAAAAGATTTTATTGAGAATATCCTCGGTGCCGAAGGGCGTGCACGCTCCGTGGTGATTGCCGCTCCAGCGGATGTTTCTCCGCTCCTGCGAATGCAAGGTGCCGCCTATGCCACGCGCATTGCCGAAGATTTTCGCGATCGTGGTCAGCATGTGTTGCTGATTATGGACTCCCTCACCCGCTACGCGATGGCCCAGCGTGAGATTGCGCTGGCAATTGGTGAACCGCCTGCCACCAAAGGTTATCCACCGTCGGTATTCGCCAAATTACCGGCGCTGGTCGAGCGTGCCGGTAACGGTATCAGCGGCGGCGGCTCAATTACGGCGTTTTATACCGTGCTCACCGAAGGCGATGACCAGCAGGACCCGATTGCCGACTCCGCACGGGCGATCCTCGACGGTCACATTGTACTTTCTCGTCGTCTGGCGGAAGCCGGACACTATCCGGCGATTGATATTGAAGCGTCGATCAGCCGTGCAATGACGGCGTTGATCAGCGAGCAACATTACGCGCGAGTGCGCACCTTCAAACAGCTGTTGTCGAGTTTTCAGCGTAACCGCGATCTGGTTAGCGTCGGCGCGTATGCCAAAGGCAGCGATCCAATGCTCGATAAAGCCATCGCTCTGTGGCCGCAGCTGGAGGGCTATTTGCAACAAGGCATTTTTGAACGCGCGGACTGGGAAGAGTCTCTCCAGGGGCTGGAGCGCATATTCCCGACAGTGTGAAAACGCAGGAGATAACGGCAGATGGCAGAACATGGCGCGCTGGCGACCCTGAAAGATCTGGCAGAAAAAGAGGTAGAAGATGCCGCGCGCCTGCTGGGTGAAATGCGTCGCGGATGCCAGCAGGCAGAGGAACAACTCAAAATGCTGATCGATTATCAGAATGAATATCGCAATAACCTCAACAGCGATATGAGTGCCGGGATGACCAGTAACCGCTGGATCAACTATCAGCAGTTTATCCAGGCGCTGGAAAAAGCCATTACTCAGCATCGCCAGCAACTTAATCAGTGGACGCAGAAAGTTGACATTGCCCTGAACAGCTGGCGAGAAAAGAAACAACGTTTGCAAGCCTGGCAGACACTGCAGGAACGGCAATCCACGGCGGCACTGCTTGCAGAAAACCGTCTCGATCAGAAAAAGATGGATGAGTTCGCCCAACGTGCCACCATGAGGAAACCCGAATGATTCGCTTAGCGCCCGTGATTACCGCTGACGTTGACACCGCCATATTGCCCGGCGGTAAAGCCAGCGATGCTGCACAAGATTTTCTCGCATTGTTGAGTGGAGCAATAGCAGGTGAAACAACAACCGACAAAGCGGCCCCTCAGTTGCTGGTGGCAACAGATAAACCCACAACAAAAGGTGAGCCGCTGGTTAGCGATATTCTTTCCGATGTGCAACAAGCGGATTTACTGATCCCTGAGGATGAAATACCGCCTGTCATCAACGACGAACAATCCACATCAACACCGTTAACCACCGCTCAGACGATGACGTTGGCTGCGGTGGCTGACAAAAATACGACAAAAGACGAAAAAGCAGATGAGCTTAATGAAGACGTCACCGCAAGCCTGAGCGCCCTTTTTGCGATGTTGCCGGGTTTTGACAATACGCCCAAAGTGGCTGATGCGCCGTCAACCGTGTTACCGACAGAGAAACCAACTCTCTACACAAAACTGACTACGGCGCAATTCACAACCGCACCGCCTGATGACGCCCCTGACGCGCAAGCTCAGCCAGTAACACCGCTGGTAGCAGAGGCCCAGAGTAAAGCGGAAGTCATCAGCACACCTTCGCCGGTGACCGCTGCCGTCAGCCCGCTCATCACTCCGCACCAGACACAGCCGCTGCCCACCGTCGCAGCACCTGTTTTGAGTGCGCCGCTGGGTTCTCACGAATGGCAACAATCATTAAGCCAGCATATTTCGCTGTTTACCCGCCAGGGGCAACAAAGCGCAGAGTTGCGTCTGCACCCGCAGGATTTAGGTGAAGTACAAATCTCCCTCAAAGTGGATGATAGCCAGGCGCAAATCCAGATGGTGTCACCGCATCAGCACGTACGCGCCGCGCTGGAAGCTGCGCTACCGGTACTGCGTACGCAGCTGGCAGAAAGTGGCATTCAGTTAGGGCAAAGCAACATCAGTGGCGAAAGCTTTAGTGGTCAGCAACAGGCCGCTTCACAGCAACAGCAAAGCCAGAGCACAGCAAATCATGAACCTCTGGCGGGTGAAGACGACGATGCGCTTCCGGTTCCCGTCTCTTTACAAGGGCGCGTAACAGGCAACAGTGGCGTTGATATTTTCGCCTAACGTCAGAGGTAGCACCGTAATCCGCGTCTTTTCCCCGCTTTGTTGCGTTCAAGACGCAGGATAATTAGCCGATAAGCAGTAGCGACACAGGAAGACCGCAACACATGACTGATTACGCGATAAGCAAGAAAAGCAAGCGATCGCTTTGGATCCCGATTCTGGTATTCATTACCCTCGCGGCCTGTGCCAGCGCAGGTTACAGCTACTGGCATTCGCATCAGGTTGCCGCTGACGACAAAGCGCAGCAACGCGTCGTGCCCTCCCCGGTCTTCTATGCGCTGGATACCTTTACGGTCAATTTGGGTGATGCGGATCGCGTGCTTTATATCGGCATAACTCTGCGGCTAAAAGATGAAGCTACCCGCTCGCGGCTAAGTGAGTATTTGCCGGAAGTCCGTAGCCGCTTGCTGTTACTGTTTTCGCGTCAGGATGCTGCCGTACTGGCGACAGAAGAAGGCAAGAAAAGCCTGATTGCTGAGATTAAAGCCACACTTTCCACCCCGCTTGTTGCCGGGCAACCGAAACAGGATGTCACCGACGTGCTGTATACCGCTTTCATTCTGCGATAACGACATGGGCGATAGTATTCTTTCTCAAGCTGAAATTGATGCGCTGTTGAATGGTGACAGCGAAGTCAAAGACGAACCGATGGCCAGTGTTAGCGGCGATAGTGACATTCGTCCGTACGATCCGAATACCCAACGACGGGTTGTACGCGAACGTTTGCAGGCGCTGGAAATCATTAATGAGCGTTTTGCCCGCCATTTCCGTATGGGGCTGTTCAACCTATTGCGCCGTAGTCCGGACATTACCGTCGGGGCCATCCGCATTCAGCCGTACCATGAGTTTGCCCGCAACCTGCCGGTGCCGACCAACCTGAACCTAATCCACCTGAAACCGCTACGCGGCACAGGGCTGGTGGTGTTCTCGCCGAGTCTGGTGTTTATCGCCGTGGATAACCTGTTTGGCGGCGATGGACGCTTCCCAACTAAAGTGGAAGGTCGCGAGTTTACCCATACTGAACAGCGCGTCATCAACCGTATGTTGAAGCTGGCGCTGGAAGGCTATAGCGACGCCTGGAAGGCAATTAATCCGCTGGATGTCGAGTACGTGCGTTCGGAAATGCAGGTGAAATTTACCAATATCACCACCTCGCCGAACGACATCGTGGTTAACACACCGTTCCATGTGGAGATTGGCAACCTGACCGGCGAATTTAATATCTGCCTGCCATTCAGCATGATCGAGCCGCTACGGGAATTGTTGGTTAACCCGCCGCTGGAAAACTCACGAAATGAAGATCAGAACTGGCGCGATAACCTGGTGCGTCAGGTGCAGCACTCACAGCTGGAGCTGGTCGCTAACTTTGCCGATATATCGCTGCGTCTGTCGCAGATTTTAAAACTGAAACCCGGCGACGTCCTGCCGATAGAAAAACCCGATCGCATCATCGCCCATGTTGACGGCGTTCCGGTGCTGACCAGCCAGTACGGCACCCTCAACGGCCAGTATGCGTTACGGATTGAACATTTGATTAACCCGATTTTGAATTCTCTGAACGAGGAACAGCCCAAATGAGTGACTTGAATAATCCGGCCGATGATAACAACGGCGCAATGGACGATCTGTGGGCTGAAGCGTTGAGCGAACAAAAATCAACCAGCAGTAAAAGCGCTGCAGACGCGGTATTCCAGCAATTTGGCGGCGGTGATGTCAGCGGAACGTTGCAGGATATCGACCTGATTATGGATATTCCGGTTAAGCTGACCGTCGAACTGGGCCGCACTCGGATGACCATCAAAGAGCTGTTGCGCCTGACACAAGGGTCAGTCGTAGCGCTGGACGGCCTGGCAGGCGAACCGCTGGATATTCTGATCAACGGTTATTTAATCGCCCAGGGCGAAGTGGTGGTCGTTGCCGATAAATATGGCGTGCGGATCACCGATATCATTACTCCGTCTGAGCGAATGCGCCGCCTGAGCCGTTAGCGATGAATAACCACGCTACTGTGCAACCGTCCGCGCCGGTTTCTGCTGCGCCGCTGCTGCAGGTGAGCGGCGCACTGATCGCCATTATTGCCCTGATCCTCGCTGCTGCCTGGCTGGTAAAACGGCTGGGATTTGCCCCCAAACGAACTGGCGTTAACGGTCTGAAAATTAGCGCCAGTGCTTCGCTGGGCGCGCGTGAACGGGTCGTGGTAGTCGATGTGGAAGATGCACGGTTGGTGCTCGGCGTTACCGCAGGGCAAATCAATCTGCTGCATAAACTTCCCCCTTCTGCGCCAACGGAAGAGATACCGCAGGCCGATTTTCAGTCGGTCATGAAAAACTTGCTTAAGCGTAGCGGGAGATCCTGATGCGTCGTTTGTTGTCTGTCGCACCTGTCCTTCTCTGGCTGGTTACGCCCCTCGCCTTCGCGCAACTGCCGGGTATCACCAGCCAGCCGCTGCCTGGCGGTGGACAAAGTTGGTCCCTCCCGGTGCAGACGCTGGTGTTCATTACCTCGTTGACGTTTATTCCAGCGATTTTACTGATGATGACCAGTTTCACCCGTATCATCATTGTTTTTGGATTATTGCGAAACGCGCTGGGCACGCCCTCCGCCCCCCCGAACCAGGTATTGCTGGGGCTGGCACTGTTTTTGACCTTTTTTATAATGTCGCCGGTGATCGACAAAATTTATGTCGATGCATACCAGCCGTTCAGCGAAGAGAAAATCTCAATGCAGGAGGCGCTGGAAAAAGGGGCGCAGCCGCTGCGTGAGTTTATGCTGCGTCAGACCCGCGAGGCAGATTTAGGGTTGTTTGCCAGACTGGCGAATACCGGCCCGTTGCAGGGACCTGAAGCCGTCCCAATGCGCATTTTGCTCCCGGCCTACGTGACCAGCGAGCTGAAAACCGCATTTCAGATAGGCTTCACGATTTTCATTCCTTTTTTGATTATCGACCTCGTGATTGCCAGCGTACTGATGGCATTGGGGATGATGATGGTGCCCCCGGCCACCATTGCTCTGCCCTTTAAACTGATGCTGTTTGTACTGGTGGATGGCTGGCAATTGCTGGTCGGTTCGCTGGCGCAGAGCTTTTACAGCTAGAGAGGCAAAATGACACCTGAATCGGTCATGATGATGGGGACTGAAGCGATGAAAGTTGCGCTGGCGCTGGCTGCCCCGCTGTTGCTGGTGGCGTTGGTCACGGGCCTTATCATCAGTATTTTGCAGGCCGCCACGCAGATTAATGAAATGACGCTGTCGTTTATTCCGAAAATCATCGCCGTATTTATCGCCATTATTATTGCCGGACCGTGGATGCTCAATCTGTTGCTGGATTACGTCCGTACCTTGTTCACTAACCTGCCGTATATCATCGGGTAGCCCGTATAATGTTGCAGGTGACAAGCGATCAATGGCTTTCTTGGTTGAGCCTGTACTTCTGGCCGTTACTGCGCGTGCTGGCGCTCATTTCTACCGCGCCAATTCTGAGCGAACGTAGCGTGCCGAAACGGGTCAAACTGGGTCTGGCAATGATGATCACGTTCGCCATTGCCCCATCCTTACCTGCCAACGATGTTCCTGTTTTTTCGTTCTTTGCTCTGTGGCTGGCCGTGCAGCAGATCCTGATCGGCATTGCGCTTGGTTTTACCATGCAGTTTGCTTTTGCCGCTGTGCGAACCGCTGGCGAAATTATCGGTCTGCAAATGGGACTGTCATTTGCGACGTTTGTCGATCCGGGCAGCCATCTCAATATGCCCGTTTTAGCGCGCATCATGGATATGCTGGCGTTACTGCTGTTCCTGACATTTAACGGTCATTTATGGCTGATTTCACTGCTGGTGGATACCTTTCACACCCTGCCTATTGGTGGCGAGCCGCTAAATAGCAATGCGTTTCTGGCACTCACCAAAGCAGGGAGTTTGATTTTCCTCAATGGACTGATGCTGGCGTTACCGCTCATTACTCTGCTGCTGACACTGAATCTGGCATTAGGTTTACTGAATCGTATGGCCCCGCAATTATCCATTTTTGTTATTGGATTTCCATTAACTCTGACTGTCGGTATCTCATTAATGGCGGCATTAATGCCGTTAATTGCTCCTTTTTGCGAACATTTATTCAGTGAAATTTTTAATTTGCTGGCAGATATTATCAGCGAATTACCTGTAATATGATTCCCTAATGTTTATCTTGTTATCCTAAGGATTATCTGAAAAATAATACCCACGAACATCTTCCAGGATACTCCTGTGGCGAAATATTTGTTTTAACCTCACTCACATATCGCAACATTTACTTTACTTTAAGACAATTCCAGGCAAATTATACAACACTTTACGGGATAGTAAGTCCGCCTGAAAAATCGCGAGAGTGGCGCATTAGGTGACCCATGTTGTTCCGTTTAGTCATGATGAAATATTCAGGTAAGGGGAATTATCGTTACGCATTGAGTGAGGGTATGCCATGTCAACGATTATTATGGATTTATGTAGTTACACCCGACTAGGTTTAACCGGGTATCTGTTGAGCAGAGGGGTTAAAAAAAGAGAAATCAACGACATTGAAACCGTTGATGACCTTGCCATAGCTTGTGATTCACAGCGCCCTTCAGTGGTGTTTATTAATGAGGACTGTTTCATCCACGATGCTTCTAACAGTCAGCGTATCAAGCTCATCATTAATCAACATCCCAATACGTTATTTATCGTTTTTATGGCAATTGCCAATGTTCATTTTGATGAATATCTATTGGTCAGAAAAAATTTATTGATCAGTTCTAAATCGATTAAACCGGAATCTCTCGACGATATCCTTGGCGATATTCTGAAAAAAGAGACAACGATAACCTCGTTTTTAAATATGCCGACGTTATCATTGAGCCGAACCGAATCGAGTATGTTGCGAATGTGGATGGCAGGTCAGGGAACCATTCAAATCTCCGACCAAATGAATATCAAAGCCAAGACCGTTTCATCGCATAAAGGTAATATTAAACGTAAGATCAAAACGCATAATAAACAGGTTATCTACCATGTCGTCCGACTGACGGATAATGTGACTAATGGTATTTTTGTCAACATGCGCTAACACATTCTGACTGGTGGTTTCCCACCAGTCAGGCTGAATTAGATTACTCTGCTTTCTCCACAAAGATACCGTCCTGATGCCCTGCTTCATTAAAGAACCAGATGCCGAGCGGGTAGTCTTCCAGCGAAACCAGGTACATTGTACCTTCACTAAACTCCTCAACTGCCAGTACCACACCAGGACGACGCGGACCGCCATCCGTTTTGACTGTTACCCGATCATTCACCTTCATCGTTTTCCTCCTGTGGCTTTGTGCCAGTGTAGAACAATTTCGTTTTTCTGGCAGCGCCAGGCGCGCGCGAGTGCTGATTTTCTCGACGGTCTATACTTAAGAGATGCCAGCGGACTTAACGACTGGCGGCAACAACAGAGTAACGGTTGCGAGGAAAGATGATGAAAACCGCAAAAGAGTACAGCGATACCGCAAAACGTGAGGTCAGTGTCGATGTCGATGCCCTGCTGGCGGCGATCAATGAAATTAGCGAAAGCGAAGTTCATCGCAGCCAGCACGATCCTGAACACGTTAGTGTCGATGGACGTGAATATCATACATGGCGTGAATTGGCGGATGCCTTCGAACTGGATATTCATGACTTCAGCGTCTCTGAAGTGAATCGTTGAATGCACAATAAAAAAATCCCGACCCTGAGGGGGTCGGGATTAAACTTGCTTAAGCAAGAAGCACTTAAAAAATTCGTTACACCAGGAAATCTGATGTGTTCATCACCTTATCCGCAATTTTTTTCGCTGACAAGAAAATATTCGTGATATGAATGATTAACGCTACTTATGAATAGAAATGTGACGCGCGTCACCCCTTGGTGGCTCTGACGTCAACGGGATCGCTCCCGAAAAAATCATCTTTGATTATTTGTGCTGTTTTGAGAAACATCCTGGTAAGGGGAGTACTGCGCGACCATGCTTTCAATTCAACAACCACTGCTGGTTTTTAGCGATCTTGATGGCACCCTGCTGGACAGTCATAGTTATGACTGGCAACCAGCTGCCCCCTGGCTCAGCCGTTTACGCGAAGCGAATGTTCCCGTCATTCTCTGTAGCAGTAAGACATCAGCGGAAATGCTGTACTTGCAAAAAACGTTGGGGCTACAAGGTTTACCGCTGATTGCCGAAAATGGCGCAGTGATCCAGCTAGCTGAGCAATGGCAGGATATAGATGGTTTTCCACGCATCATCTCAGGTATTACCCATGGCGAAATCAGCCAGGTATTAAATACGCTGCGTGAGAAAGAGCATTTTAAATTCACAACTTTTGATGATGTCGACGATGCAACCATCGCCGAATGGACGGGATTAAGCCGTAGCCAGGCGGCGCTGACGCAGCTAAATGAGGCGTCGGTAACGCTAATCTGGCGCGACAGTGACGAGCGTATGGCACAATTTACCGCTCGTCTGAATGAACTGGGCTTGCAGTTTATGCAGGGTGCGCGCTTCTGGCACGTCCTGGATGCCTCTGCCGGAAAAGATCAGGCTGCCAACTGGATTATCGCGACTTATCAACAATTGTCAGGCAAACGCCCAACCACACTTGGCCTGGGCGATGGGCCAAACGATGCGCCCTTACTGAAGGTAATGGATTACGCGGTGATTGTGAAAGGGCTAAACCGTGAAGGGGTGCATCTGCATGATGAGGATCCGGCCCGCGTCTGGCGAACGCAGCGTGAAGGACCGGAAGGCTGGCGTGAAGGCCTGGACCATTTTCTCTCTGCCCGTTAAGCGTTGTCGCTCGCGAACACCCGATTGCGCCCTGCCTGTTTAGCGAGATAAAGCCGACGGTCAGCCAGTGACTGGAGTTGTTCAAAATCATAATTACCTGTTTCCTCGCTGCTGCTTACCCCCAGCGAGGCACTAATGCGTATCGTCGTACTCTTGGCGATCAACATCTCTTTTTCATTTAACTTCAGGCGAATACGTTCTGCAACTTCCGCGGCCTGCGCCAGATTCGCCCCTGGCAGAATCACACAAAATTCCTCGCCACCGACCCGCCCGGCAACATCCAGAGCACGCAAGGAACTGCTAATTAACCCGGCAGCATGAGAAAGCACACGGTCGCCCGCCTGATGACCAAAGCGGTCATTAATCGCTTTAAAATGGTCAAGGTCGACCTGAATGACAGAAAAAGGATGTTGGTGTGTCTGACACAATTTAGCGAGCTGACGGGCTTTTTCGAACAGGGCGCCACGGTTATATAAATGGGTTAAGGTGTCGTGCCACGCCTGCCACTGCAACGAGCTTTGCAGAACATACATGTTGCTGACCATCCGGCGAATCACATACCAGGAGATGAGTAACATGGAGGTAAAGAGCGCCCACAGCAGGGTTAATGCAATGCTGATGCTGCCGAAATCGCCGCGCACCCCTTCGCTTAGCGTATGGACGCGCACCAGCACACCGTCAAAGTGATCCAGCCGTTCCCAGCTAACATAGCGACTGTTCATACGAATGCCGCCCCGCGTGTCATGTTCCATTGCCTGCGCCAGCAAGGCCAGTTCACGAGGATCAAAAATATTCCCTGTTGAATGGTCAGGATTGGAAGAGGTCAATAATCTCAGCTTACTGTCATAGAGCTGATACTCACCGTCGAGGTTTTTATCGATGGCGTTTTGTAGAAATTGTTGCATGGTACGTACAGGAATATTCATCCCCAGCACGCCATACCAGTAGTTATTACTGTCTACCGGAACACTGACGGTAACCTGAGGTTCAGTATTGCTGGCGTGTTCTGACTGCGAGGTGAACCAACGTACCGCGCGTTGACGATTTTCTCGTTGAGAATGACCGATAAACCAGGGTTGGGTGACATAGCCGTAATAACGCGTTGGTACATTGCGCGTAAACAAGGTCGGCTGCGTCGAAACGTAAAATCCGGCACGCGAGACATACATAGCTTGTTCGACCATCGACGAGGAATTGTGCGCCAGTCGTAGCAAGTAACCAACCTCCAACGCAGCAGTAACTTCATTGTCGAGGCTTTCATTTTCGCGAGACAGGAGATTTCCCTCGCTGACTAATGCATCCGAAACGCCATTGACTGGCAGGGTGCGTCGTCGGTTGAGTTCGATTTGCCAGGCGTGATCGTCGCGATGCTGTTCGAACTCCGTTACGGCATTACGCAAAGAGGTAAAATCCAGTGGCGCTACGAGAGCTTCGCGCATGCCATTACGCAAAAAGATCAGTTTGTCGACGTTATACTGCAGATGCTTATCGAGCGCGTTAGCTACGTTTTCCAGATGATTACGCTGACTGGAGATATAGGCATCTTCCAGAACCACCACTTCACGCCAGGTGAGCAAGGTGGAAAAAAGCAGCACTACGATAAAGCAGAGATTAACGACATGACCAGGCCCCAGGCGGCGCGCAAGTTTTTTCAACCAGCTCTGGTTTTCCATTTTTGTCTCGTGCTGCACCCTGACGACTCCCAACCTGCTTTTTTATGATTCTGGCATAACCTGGCGATAGCGTACCGCAAAACAGCGATAATTTTATAATGGTGGCATGATAAGACGCGACTATCATTCATTGCAGGCATTAGCACATCAGGCCGGATGTGATCCGGCCTGATGTTAATGATACTCTTTCAAACTTCTTCCGCAGGACGACTCCCCTCCCCCGGAACAAGCTCGGTTTCATGAAAAGCTTCCCGCTTGACCCCATAACCGTCATACCAACGACACTCAACCATACCGCTGGAATAGCCGGTGACAATCATCCGCGGGCCGCCCTCTTTAACCGTTACTTCCTCACTAATCATAAAGCTCATACTCGCCTCCTTTTTTCGAGTGAAACTTGTTCACCTTAGTTGAAGATGGCGAATTTTGCATAATAGCCAGTGCGAGTATTAATGTGCCTGACCGCGCATTTTCGCTACCGCTTTCACTCCAAGTACCACAATGCCGCCGATGATAAAACCAAGTATCAGATTTAAAACAGTCGGGAATATCATCGCCACCACTGCACTTTGCTGCCCGGCGAAATGTTCAATGGCGTGATGCAGCGGCGCAATACCATGAACCACAATCCCGCCACCGACGAGGAACATCGCCAACGTGCCGACAATCGATAACGCTTTCATCAGCCAGGGCGCGATAATCAATAACCCTTTACCCAATGCCTGCATCAGCGCGCTGGATTTTTCCGCCAGCCAATACCCCAGGTCATCAATCTTAACAATAACCCCTACCAGCCCGTAGACGCCCACGGTCACTACCAGTGCGATGCCTGAAAGCACCAGCACCTGATTAAGCAACGGCGCTTCTGCCACAATCCCCAGCGTGATGGCGACGATTTCCGCAGACAAAATAAAATCAGTACGAATCGCCCCTTTTATTTTGTCCTTTTCAAACTTCAGCGGATCCTGCGCCGCCAGCTTCTCCAGACGCTGCTGACTCTGCGCCGGATCTTCTTTGTGTTTACGCGCCTCCAGCATATGCAGCACTTTCTCTACCCCTTCAAAGCAGAGAAACGCGCCGCCAATCATCAACAAAGGCGTAATCGCCCACGGGATAAATGCACTGATGATCAGCGCCAGCGGCACCAGAATCACTTTATTGATCAGCGATCCTTTCGCCACTCCCCAGACCACGGGAAGTTCCCGGTTGGCACGCACACCTGAAACTTGTTGTGCATTGAGTGATAAATCATCCCCTAGTACACCGGCGGTTTTCTTCGCCGCCAGTTTGCCCATCACGGAGATATCGTCCAGCAGTGTGGCGATATCATCGAGCAACGTCAGTAAACTACTCCCGGCCAAAAGCATTCCCTCTCATTTTTATTGTTGAAGGGAGTAAGTATGAAGCAAAAACGGCAGCTCTGATACTTGCTTCATAGGTCAACATTTTTTTAACAATCAAGTGCAATTATATCTCTCGCCAGCAGAATGATTTTCACGTTTACTATGAACCACCTTTTTATTTTCACCGTGTGGGATTATGCGTTTTCGCCAGTTGTTACCGCTTTTTGGCGCGCTGTTTGCGTTGTATATCATTTGGGGCTCAACCTATTTTGTCATTCGGATTGGCGTGGAAAGCTGGCCTCCGTTAATGATGGCGGGCGTTCGATTCCTGGCAGCCGGTATTTTATTGATGGCATTTTTGCTACTGCGCGGACACAAACTCCCCCCGCTACGTCCGCTGATCAATGCCGCGCTGATTGGCCTGTTATTGCTGGCTGTCGGTAATGGCATGGTGACAGTTGCCGAACATCAAAATGTTCCATCCGGCATCGCCGCCGTAGTGGTTGCAACCGTGCCCCTCTTTACCCTGTGCTTCAGCCGCCTGTTTGGCATTAAAACGCGCAAACTGGAATGGATGGGTATCGCCATTGGGCTTGCCGGAATCATCATGCTCAATAGCGGGGGTAATTTAAGCGGCAATCCGTGGGGCGCGATTCTGATTTTAATCGGCTCGATTAGCTGGGCGTTTGGCTCGGTTTACGGTTCGCGCATTACCTTGCCAGTAGGAATGATGGCGGGTGCGATTGAGATGCTGGCGGCAGGCGTGGTGTTAATGATTGCGTCGATGATTGCGGGTGAAAAACTGACGGCGATCCCTTCCCTTTCAGGCTTCCTTGCGGTCGGCTATCTGGCGCTGTTTGGTTCGATTATCGCCATTAACGCTTATATGTATTTAATCCGCAACGTCAGTCCGGCTCTCGCCACCAGCTACGCCTACGTTAACCCGGTGGTCGCGGTCTTGCTGGGTACGGGAGTGGGCGGAGAGACGCTGTCTAAGATTGAATGGCTGGCGCTCGGCGTGATTGTCTTCGCGGTGGTACTAGTCACGTTAGGAAAATATCTTTTCCCGGCAAAACCCGTTATTGCGCCAGTTATTCAGGACGCATCAAGCGAGTAAATGAATCCCCTGCGTGTCGATCTGCGCGCTGGCACCTTCGCCGCAGATCCACTCTTCCAGACGCTCGGTAAGTGCCGCATCCGTCAATTTTTCGCGCCCGCGTAACGCACACTCCCAGACAATCAGTACGCGCCAGCCAAGCTCCTGCAAGCGACTGATATCGCGGCGATCGCGCTCAACATTTTTACCTATCTTCTCCAGCCAGAACTCGGTTCGAGTCGCGGGCACTTTAAACAGATAGCAGTGATGATGGTGCCAGAAGCAGCCGTGGGTAAATATCACGCAGCGATATTCATCAAGAACAAAATCCGGGCGTCCGGGCAAACTGGCGTCCTGAACGCGAAACGCCAGTCCCTGCCCGGTTAACAAACTGGCGAGGCGCTTCTCAATCGCCGTATCGCGCGTGGCAATTGCGCGCATATTTTTGCTGCGTGTAGCCTTATCGTGAACGTCGGCCATGTTTTGCTTCTTGCTGACGCAACGCCACTGCCTGTTTGATTTTTGGTTCAAGCAGTTTTGCCACCGCGGCAAAGACCGGCACGACCACCGAGTTACCGAACTGGCGATAGGCCTGAGTGTCCGAAACCGGAATGCGAAATTTCGCTTCTCCTGGTGCTTCAAAGCCCATTAAGCGCGCACATTCACGAGGCGTTAACCGACGTGGGCGGTGTTGCTGGTTCTGCGGATCGTCAAAGTCTTTCTCACCCGTGGCTATATCCCAGCCGCGATCAATTAAAATTTCCGCGCCATCTTTGTAATAACGAGCAGAAAGCGTACGCGTGACGCTTTGCGGATTGTTCGGATAAACCATTCCATAACCGAAGCCGTTACCGCGCGCCTGATGTTTTTTCGCATAACGATAGAGGTACTTCCACAGCACCGGCGTCAGGATATATTTCGCCTCAACCATCGGGTCCAGTAACTGCGCCAGTGTCACTCGCTGTGAAGGGAAACATTCGCTGATCTCACGCAGGGTAAAATCGGCTTTCAGATTCAGGTCGCGACGAAAACCCACCAGCACGATGCGTTCACGGTGCTGCGGAAGGAAATGTTTACCGTCAATGATTTTCGGATCGTCCGGGCCATTATCTTCTGCATCTGCCACGTCATAGCCCAGTTCATCCAACGTCTGCATGATGATACGGAACGTTTTCCCCTGGTCGTGGCTTTTCAGGTTTTTGACGTTTTCGAGCACAAAAATCGCCGGGCGACGCGCGTCGATAATACGCACCACATCGAAGAACAGCGTGCCCTGGGTATCACAGGCAAAACCGTGCGCTCGTCCGAGTGAGTTCTTTTTCGATACGCCAGCCAGAGAAAACGGCTGACAAGGAAAACCGGCCAGTAAAACATCGTGCTCAGGAATATGTTGACGGATATGTTCCGCCGCCGCGTCATCACCTATACCCTCTTTGTGGCTGAGAGTGATGTCGCGAATATCTTCATTAAAGTGATGCACCGCCGGGTCGCAATAATAGTTGGCTTTATAAGTGCGTACAGCATGTTTGTTCCATTCGCTGGTAAACACGCACTGCCCACCAATCGATTCAAAACCGCGACGAATACCACCAATCCCGGCAAATAGATCGATAAAGCGAAACGCATAATGCGGATGATGTGCCGGTGGAATGGGTAACAACGTTTGCAGATGTGCGAACTCTTTCTCACTTAAACGGTGCCATGCTGAGTCATTCGCCAGCGCACGTTTTAAAATTGCCGCGCTCCAGTGATTCTCACCCACACCATTAAGATGCGCCACCAGCGTTTTGACATCATAAATTTGCAGCAGTTGCTCCACCATTGCCTGTGCGGCATTCCCGGTGCTGTATGAATCGGTTACTGATATATTTTCCTGCATAGATTTAACCGGCCATCTGAGATGGCCGACAGGTTAACATAATTACCATCATTTAGGGCCACGAGCTCAGCCAACCGGTGAAAACGTATCAATCACCTTGTGATCGATACCTTCATTCTCCCCCGCCAGCTCAGCACTGAGCTTCGCCATAAACTCGACTAAAAATTGCGCGTTGTACTGCGCCAGTTGTTTGCCTTTTGTGGTTTGCATGGTGTGCGGTAGCTTCAGCAACTTAGTCTGAAAATGATCCAGCGCGTAACGTTTATCATCAAGTGGGCGATGCTGCGCGAACGGATCTTCGCCATCAAACAATGCCACGCCCAACGCCCCCGAAACGGCAAACACACGCGCCAGGCCAATCGCCCCCAGAGCTTCCAGCCGATCCGCATCCTGAACGATTTTAGCTTCCGCCGTTAAAGGGGCGATTTGCGCGCTAAAACTGTGTGCGGCAATGGCATGGCAAACAGCCTCGATTTTTTCCGCCGGAAATTGCGCGAATTCTTCACGCAGCAGGCGACGCGTCTCTTCTGCTGCCAGTATTGAAGAACGCTGCCGTTGCGGATGATTTTTCGCCAGGCTCACGATATCGTGAAAATAACATGCGGTTAAAATCACCAGCATATCGACATCGTCATCTGCCGCCAGCTTCTGTGCCGTAGCCCAGACGCGGCGAAAATGACACACGTCATGGGCCGCGTCCTGGTGCTGATGATGGTTTTTCAACCAGTTTTCGAACTGTGCCTGCCAGTGTTGTAAGTCCATACGCGCTCCGTTGCCAAAGAGTCGCCACCTTAGCAGTTTTTATTCATAGCGTCTGCTACGTGCGGGACGAGGTCGGGTGTACCAGGCAATGCTGCCTAACAATGCCCCGACCAGAGCCATAAATAAAAATCCGACCAGTGCCCCTAACCACTTTCCCGCGGTAGAGCCTAAATCGCTTTCAAATCCCGACACGGGGGCATCGGGGATCCGGCTCATCACCCAGATGTAACGCGCCATTGCCCAGACGAAATAGCCACACCATGTATAGAAAGCCCACAAAGCCGGTTTGCCGCCAGGGCTGCGAGAGAGTCTCTCTTCCATCTTTGTCGAACCGTATTCCATTTTGAGATAACCCGGAAAATTCAGACTTAGTACTATTATGTGATAAAAGTCACATTTTTCCACATTGGATGAGCCAGTCAAGACTCAATCATTTTTTGAACAAATAGATAAATTTTGCGCAACGGCAGTGAATACAGGAAAAATCGTTTTGAGCGATTTTATTTATCTTTGATATCGGCTTTATTAATTCATTTAATCAATATATTAGCACTGATTACAATTATACCTTTTTATTATTCTGTGTCATGATGCTTCCGTTATTAGCCTTTTATCGTCTTGTTTATATTTTTTGGGCCGGCATGATGCCGGCTTTTTTTTATGCCTTCATTAATGTGCGCCTGATCACACCAGCCGTTTGGCGCAACAATCATTGATACCCCCTATGTTTCCGCTCAACTCATAACATATTGATATACATTTATAATTTCATGAATATTTATATTTAGAATTCATAATTCTGAATTATATTAAATAGATTAGAAACATTTTGAAATCTTTTAAATACATTTGTTACATGTAATCCTTAAAATAAAATGAACTTCATAGAATAGTATCCAAATGTGCTTTTTTTTGGATAACGGCACTTATTGATATATTCATGAAGATTATAATCACAAGGGAATACATAATGAAAAGAAAAGTTCTGGCAATGCTGGTCCCGGCGTTATTAGTTGCTGGCGCAGCAAATGCGGCTGAAATTTACAATAAAGATGGCAATAAAGTTGATTTCTACGGCAAGATGGTTGGCGAACGCATCTGGTCAAATACTGATGATAATAACAGCGAAAACGAAGATACCTCCTATGCTCGTTTCGGTGTTAAAGGTGAAACCCAAATCACCAGCGAACTGACTGGTTTTGGTCAGTTTGAATACAACCTCGACGCCAGCAAGCCCGAAGGCTCTAATCAGGAAAAAACCCGTTTAACCTTCGCAGGTTTGAAATATAACGAGTTAGGATCTTTCGACTATGGTCGTAACTACGGTGTTGCTTATGATGCCGCAGCTTATACCGATATGTTAGTTGAATGGGGTGGTGATTCCTGGGCTTCCGCTGACAACTTCATGAACGGTCGTACCAACGGTGTTGCAACCTACCGTAACTCTGATTTCTTTGGTCTGGTTGATGGTCTGAATTTTGCTGTGCAATATCAAGGTAAGAACAGCAATCGTGGCGTTACTAAACAAAACGGTGATGGCTATGCGTTGTCTGTAGACTACAACATCGAAGGTTTTGGTTTTGTAGGTGCATATAGCAAATCTGATCGTACTAATGAACAAGCTGGTGACGGCTACGGTGATAACGCTGAAGTGTGGTCATTAGCAGCCAAGTATGATGCAAATAATATCTATGCAGCAATGATGTACGGTGAAACCCGCAACATGACCGTTTTGGCTAATGATCATTTTGCAAATAAAACCCAAAACTTTGAAGCTGTTGTACAGTATCAGTTCGACTTCGGTTTACGTCCGTCTTTAGGCTACGTATATTCCAAAGGCAAAGATCTTTATGCTCGTGATGGACATAAAGGTGTTGATGCTGACCGCGTAAATTATATCGAAGTTGGTACCTGGTACTACTTCAATAAGAACATGAACGTCTACACAGCATACAAATTTAACCTGCTGGATAAAGACGATGCAGCGATTACCGATGCCGCAACTGATGACCAGTTTGCAGTTGGTATCGTCTACCAGTTCTAATCAGCCAACGCGCCGCGGCGTGTTACTGTAAAACATAACACTAGCCTGAGTTCGTCCCTCATCGAACTCAGGCTTTTTTATTGGCATTTCATCTCCATCTGCGGCACACGCAATTGCCAAAGCATATCGATACAGCACCTTACCCTGCCCCTCCTGCCACAATAACATCTACCAGCGACTCTTCCAGCCAACACCCCAAATGCACATTCTGATGAATTACCCCGTAACAAACACGCTTCCCAAATAGAAATCTTTGCAAAAATAGTGCATGAAATAAGCTTTTTCTCTACCAATCCGCGATATAAATATTCATCAGCACCACAATATTCCACATCACTAAATCTCTCCCCACCGCCCCGCATCTCTGATAATGGTCTAAAATCATTGAGGCCACTTGCGACGACGTTGCTCAATAAGGAAAATTTGGCGTGAATAATATTCAACACCAGTGCAGCATCATCATTACATACTTACACCCGCCGACTACCGCTTTCGATATATTGACTCAATTTTCCAGCCTGGTTAAAAATAGCGACCAGCTCAGTCGCAAATATAGTGACTACCCTAACTAAGCAACAATAAGGAATACACTATGACTGTTCAAACAAGTAAAAATCCGCAGGTCGATATTGCTGAAGATAATGCGTTCTTCCCTTCAGAATATTCGCTTAGCCAATATACCAGTCCCGTCTCTGATCTTGATGGCGTGGACTATCCAAAACCGTATCGCGGTAAGCATAAAATTCTGGTGATCGCCGCGGACGAACGTTATTTGCCAACCGATAACGGAAAACTGTTCTCGACCGGTAACCATCCGATTGAAACGTTGCTGCCGTTGTATCATCTCCATGCTGCAGGTTTCGAATTCGAAGTGGCGACCATTTCCGGTCTGATGACCAAGTTTGAATACTGGGCTATGCCGCACAAAGATGAAAAAGTAATGCCATTCTTTGAGCAGCATAAATCGTTGTTCCGCAATCCGAAGAAACTCGCGGATGTTGTCGCCAGCCTCAACGCTGATAGCGAATATGCAGCAATCTTTGTTCCTGGTGGTCATGGCGCACTTATTGGTTTACCTGAAAGCCAGGACGTAGCTGCCGCTTTACAGTGGGCAATCAAAAATGACCGTTTTGTTATCTCCCTTTGCCACGGCCCGGCGGCTTTTCTGGCGCTTCGCCACGGCGATAACCCACTGAATGGTTATTCCATTTGCGCATTCCCAGACGCCGCAGACAAACAAACGCCAGATATTGGCTATATGCCAGGTCATCTCACCTGGTACTTCGGCGAAGAGCTGAAGAAAATGGGCATGAACATCATTAATGACGACATCACCGGGCGAGTACATAAGGACCGTAAACTTCTCACCGGCGACAGTCCTTTCGCAGCGAATGCGTTGGGTAAACTGGCGGCGCAGGAAATGCTGGCAGCTTACGCGGGTTAATCCCTGTTACGTTTGAATGTAAGCGCATAATTAATCGCAGCCGCGTTAGTACTCACGACGTGGCTGCGTTTTTTCACGGTTAATTTATGGCGTACTGAAGCCCTATGTTAATTTCTTTGCGGTAACGTAATTCGGAACACATTATGCTTATTGAGATAGTGATATGAAGCACTTCCCCCATGCAATTCGGCAATCGCTTTGACTAAAGAAAGACCAAGTCCCTGACCTACGGAATGACGCGAATTATCTCCCCGCCAAAATCTACGGAAGAGTTTTTCAGGCTCATGTATTTTCGTTCCAGGACTGGCGATATCAATATTAAGATAGCCGTTGGTATCAAGAAAACTGGTTATATGAATACGCGATTTTTCTGGTGAATATCTAATGGCATTAACAATAAGATTCGATAACATTCGTTGCAGTAAAATTTTATCCGCAAAGATTTGCTGATTGCACTCGACCTTAAAGCAAATCTCTTTCTCGTCTGAAAGATATTCAAGATAATCCAACAAATTTTCGACTTCCTTATTGAGAGAAAGCGAGTCCAGTTTCACCAAAACATTGTTTTTATCTGCCCGGGCAAGAAACAGTATGTTCTCTGTTAACCGCGAAATATTTTCCAACTCTTCAATGTTACCGGCAATTGTTTTTTGATATTCAGCGATACTTCTGGTTTGACTGAGCGTAACCTGATTCTGACCCAGTAATGCATTAATGGGCGTTCTAAGTTCATGAGCGAGATCGTCAGCAAATTGACTTAGGCGTTCAAAATCTTTGACTAAGGCTTGATGCATTTTATTCAACGCCTGCCCAAGAGGTTTTAGTTCTCTCGGTAATGCGCTAACCTCAACAGGCTCTCGGCTATAGTTATAATTCAGCGCTTCCGTTACACCACTCAACTTTTTGATCTCTCGTAATCCCGTTCTGATTAACAGCGGACTTAATACTGAGCAAAGTACAATGGCGACAATGCAAATTATAATGCTATTAATTTTATACTGTTCAAGCATGTTATGTCTGGCTGAAGCCAATTTAGCCACAGTAACCGTTAATGATGGCGAAACTTCATCAATATTAATTCGTAAAGCATCAATCTCAGTATCATTAATAATGCTTCTGTAAATGCCAGCTGCGCTGATTGTCTCACTAGCAGGTATGTTATTTAACATGTCATCACTGACATTTGTCCGGTTAACAATTTTATTGATGCCATCACCATGAATGATCAAGATATCCTGACTAACATCCATCATCCGGTTAAAGTATACAGGTAACGTATCTGGATTTACCCCATCAATTAACAACTGCTTGATCTGTGCTGTCCGGTTAATGAGTGTTGTATCATCGCGCCATTTCAACTCACTTGCCAGGCCATTATAGAGAGTCCAGACAATTCCAGCGCCAGCAACAGACAGCAGCAATATAAAAAGCAAGGTTAAACGGACGGTTATAGACAATCTTTTCATTATTTTTTTACCGCTACGAATGAATAGCCCATCCCCCGGATTGTGGCGATTAGCTTTTCAGGAAAAGGATCATCAACTTTTGCGCGGAGCCTGCGAATGGCGACATCCACCGTATTGGTATCACTATCAAAGTTGATTCCCCAAATTTCACTCGCAATAACCGTTCTGGGTATAATTTCGCCAGCTCTGGAGGCCAGTAGCCAAAGTAACTGAAACTCCTTGCGCGTCAGTGTAATACTGATATTGTCCCTGCTCACACTTTGACTTACAGAGTCCATTCTTAAGCCACTGATTTCTAATGTTGAATTCAAAGCGTGATGTTGCCTTAATTGTGCCCGAACCCTTGCCAGCAACTCAGAAAATGAAAAAGGTTTTACCAGATAATCATTTGCTCCACTGTCCAGCCCTCTGACTCTGTCATCGACAGAATCCCTTGCAGTAAGGCAAATAACAGGGGTTTGCTTTGCTGTTCTTAACGTTTGTAAGATCTGCCAGCCATCCATACCCGGAAGCATAATATCCAGAATTATCAATGCATAATCATCCTTCAGCGCAAGATAAAGCCCATCTCTGCCATCAGAAACGGCATCAATGACATAACCCGCTTCGGAAAGCCCCTGCGTTACCCACTCCTGGGTCCTTTGATTATCTTCAATAAGTAAAATCTTCATGAAAATAATATGCCATAAATCATATGTTATAGAAACAGCCTGGTTCATTACAAAATTGTAATGCTGCTGTAAGGTTACCCTGGCAGCTTTTTCGCTATCCTCAAAACTCATTCACATGACAAGGATATAAACATGTTAAAGCGTTATTTAGTACTCTCGGTAGCAACGGCAGCATTTTCATTACCTTCTTTGGTTTATGCCGCACAACAAAACATTCTTAGCGTGCACATTTTGAACCAGCAAACCGGAAAACCCGCTGCTGACGTGACAGTCACTCTTGAAAAGAAGGCGGATAACGGCTGGTTACAACTTAATACCGCCAAAACAGATAAGGATGGACGAATTAAGGCACTGTGGCCCGAGCAAACTGCAACTACGGGCGATTACCGTGTCGTATTTAAAACCGGGGACTATTTCAAGAAACAAAATCTTGAAAGTTTCTTCCCTGAGATCCCCGTTGAATTTCATATTAATAAAGTGAACGAGCATTATCATGTGCCTTTATTACTTAGCCAATATGGGTATTCAACCTATCGTGGCAGTTAATGCATAAATATGTAAAAGCAGATCTCTGCTACTGTTAGGGAGGACACTCCCTGACAGATTAACAGTAAACGGCTCTTGCTGGCTAACGACAAAAAAGTGTGATGGCTTATGAAAAAGAATCAATTTTTAAAAGAATCAGATGTTACGGCCGAGTCGGTATTCTTTATGAAGCGTCGGCAGGTGTTAAAAGCACTGGGCATCAGTGCAGCTGCACTTTCTTTGCCTCACGCTGCGCATGCCGATCTGCTTAGCTGGTTTAAAGGGAACGATCGCCCGCCCGCCCCCGCCGGAAAACCGCTGGAGTTCAGCAAGCCTGCCGCCTGGCAAAATAACCTGCCACTGACGCCAGTAGATAAAGTCTCCGGTTATAACAACTTCTATGAATTCGGGCTGGATAAAGCCGATCCCGCCGCTAATGCTGGTAGCCTGAAAACCGATCCATGGACACTGAAAATCAGCGGCGAAGTGGCAAAACCATTGACCCTCGATCACGATGATTTAACCCGTCGCTTCCCGCTGGAAGAGCGTATTTATCGTATGCGCTGCGTGGAGGCATGGTCGATGGTGGTGCCGTGGATTGGTTTTCCGCTGCACAAATTGCTGGCGCTTGCCGAACCCACCAGCAATGCGAAGTATGTCGCTTTCGAAACAATTTATGCACCGGAACAAATGCCAGGCCAGCAGGACCGCTTTATCGGCGGCGGGCTGAAATATCCTTATGTCGAAGGATTGCGTCTCGACGAAGCAATGCATCCGCTCACACTGATGACCGTGGGTGTTTATGGCAAGGCGTTACCGCCACAAAATGGCGCGCCGGTACGACTGATTGTGCCGTGGAAATATGGCTTTAAAGGGATTAAATCGATAGTCAGTATTAAGCTGACCCGCGAGCGTCCGCCAACCACCTGGAATCTGGCAGCGCCTGACGAATACGGTTTTTACGCCAACGTTAATCCGCATGTTGATCACCCGCGCTGGTCACAGGCTACCGAACGATTTATTGGTTCAGGCGGCATCCTCGATGTTCAGCGCCAGCCAACGCTACTGTTTAATGGTTACGCCGACCAGGTGGCATCGCTGTATCGTGGCCTGGATTTGCGGGAGAATTTCTGAATGCGTCTGACAGCAAAACAGGTGACATGGCTGAAAGTTAGCCTGCATCTTGCCGGATTGTTGCCGTTTCTCTGGCTGGTCTGGGCGATCAATCACGGTGGACTGGGTGCCGATCCGGTGAAAGATATTCAGCATTTTACCGGTCGCACTGCACTGAAATTTTTGCTGGCGACCTTGTTAATCACACCTCTGGCACGCTACGCAAAACAGCCGTTATTGATACGCACTCGCCGCCTGTTAGGCTTATGGTGCTTTGCCTGGGCGACACTGCATTTAACCAGTTACGCATTGCTGGAGCTGGGCGTGAATAATCTGGCGTTATTAGGCAAGGAGTTAATTACCCGGCCTTATTTAACGTTAGGAATTATCAGCTGGGTTATTTTGCTTGCTTTAGCGTTTACTTCAACCCAGGCGATGCAGCGAAAACTCGGCAAGCACTGGCAACAGTTGCATAATTTCGTCTATCTTGTCGCGATCCTGGCCCCAATACATTATCTGTGGTCAGTGAAGATTATTTCACCGCAGCCGCTCATCTACGCTGGGCTGGCTGTACTGCTTTTAGCCTTACGGTATAAGAAGTTGCGTTCCCTTTTTAACCGGTTACGCAAGCAGGTTCACAACAAATTATCTGTATAACTTCATATTGCCGACAAAGTACGCGTTATCCCTGCCGGATGCGGCGCGAGCGCCCTATCCGGCCTACGCAGATCACATCAGATTATGTTTCGTTTGTCATCAACCTCAAATTATCAATATAATTCATTTTATTTCAATAAGATAGATAAGTACACCTGAGAAAACTATGCTCTCATCTCCTAAGAGTTGTTGCATTTTGCCATATGTTACAATATAACATTACACATCATATACAATGACTCTGGAGGAAACTGTTTTGGCGATTCGTCTTCACAAACTGGCTGTTGCTTTAGGTGTCTTTATTGTTAGCGCTCCTGCCTTTTCGCATGGTCATCACTCACACGGCAAACCCTTAACAGAGGTCGAACAAAAAGCTGCTAATGGTGTTTTTGATGATGCCAATGTACAAAACCGAACGCTCAGTGACTGGGATGGAGTCTGGCAATCCGTTTATCCTTTACTGCAAAGTGGCAAACTTGACCCCGTCTTTCAGAAGAAAGCGGATGCAGATAAAACTAAAACATTTGCTGAAATTAAAGATTATTATCACAAAGGTTATGCAACAGATATCGAGATGATTGGCATTGAGGACGGCATTGTTGAATTCCATAGAAATAATGAAACAACATCCTGTAAATATGATTACGATGGATACAAAATACTCACCTATAAATCAGGCAAGAAAGGCGTTCGTTACTTATTCGAATGTAAAGATCCTGAAAGCAAAGCCCCTAAATATATACAATTTAGCGATCATATAATTGCACCACGAAAATCATCTCATTTTCACATTTTTATGGGTAATGATTCACAGCAATCTTTATTAAATGAAATGGAAAACTGGCCAACGTATTATCCATATCAGTTGAGTAGCGAAGAAGTGGTCGAGGAAATGATGTCTCATTGAGTATTCTCATGATAACGCCTCGATGCCGCTTTAGTAAGTCATCATAACTGCCACTGGTCCATCCACAAACGCCACTGAACGCAAGCTAGCTACAGACACGCTCATCACTATGACGTGTCTGTATATTAATAAGCTAACCCGCATTGAGTTAACCAATAACGGATTCCATACACAATACGGCCAACAGAGAAAGATACCTGTGCTCACGCCATTGCTTATATTGGCTGGTTACAATGTGCACTATCAATTTTTTAAATAACAAATTCTTAAAACCACATCTGTATAAGGAATTTTTAAGGTTCGTGGGATAGCTTGACTGTAAAAATTACAGGAGCTACAAAAATGAACCGATTCTCAAAAACTCAAATTTATTTACATTGGATAACGCTGCTTTTCGTTGCAATAACCTATGCCGCGATGGAACTCCGTGGCTGGTTTCCTAAAGGTAGTAGTACTTATCTGCTGATGCGAGAAACACATTACAATGCGGGTATATTCGTTTGGGTGTTAATGTTTTCACGCCTGATTATAAAACACCGTTATAGTGATCCTTCTATTGTGCCACCGCCACCTGCCTGGCAAATGAAAGCGGCTTCGCTAATGCACATCATGCTTTATATAACCTTCCTTGCACTTCCTCTGCTGGGGATTGCTTTGATGGCTTACAGTGGAAAATCGTGGAGTTTCCTTGGTTTCAATGTGTCTCCCTTTGTTACCCCAAACAGCGAAATTAAAGCACTGATAAAAAATATTCACGAAACCTGGGCAAATATAGGTTACTTTTTAATCGCAGCTCACGCTGGCGCAGCACTCTTTCATCACTACATTCAGAAAGATAATACTCTGTTACGAATGATGCCTCGCCGCAAATAAGTCGATCCCCTGACAAGGAAATGTGAACCATGGACATCAACGCGTCATAAATGTTTACGCAAGTGCACAATGCACCCTTTCCACTATCAACAAGGAGGAGCAGAAACTGTGTAAATCGTACAATGGTAAGACTTATCAAAAATACAGGTTAATTTTGGTATTTAAACCTTTTTTACTTGTTAGTATGATACAAAGGCTTTCAAAAAAGCTGGGAAATTCAACAACTCTTGGAAATTATGGACTTTGTCCCGCGGCTTTAATCTGACGGCCGCGTTCCTTTTTTGACTCAATTATTGAACCCTTCTCTACGCAACTTCAGTTCCCACCACCAACTTTGCGGCAGTTTCATAGGATGAATGTCTAAAAGAATAATGGTGAGCGATAAGAAAACGACTGAATAACTGCACATTTTCGCTCGAAAGCTTCCTGTCAGATCCATAGCGAATCAAGTGCTGAATGTCACAGTATCGAACAGAAAACAGTGACGATCTAACCCTTCAAGAATATTCTACGATTGTTCTGTTTAGGAAAAGCAAGGCGGGAAGTCGGGAGATAAGTCATTGATAAAGTGGCGGAGAGAGGGGGATTTGAACCCCCGGTAGAGTTGCCCCTACTCCGGTTTTCGAGACCGGTCCGTTCAGCCGCTCCGGCATCTCTCCGTTCAGATGGTTGCCATGATGCCAGGAAATTTGGCATTTTAACAGTCCCTGTCCGTGCAATTTTGTTCAAGTGACGAGTTTGCGAGCAAAACGATGATTAAGTGGCCCTGGAAAGTACAAGAATCAGCACATCAAACTGCCCTTCCCTGGCAGGAAGCACTATCGATCCCCCTTTTAACGTGTCTGACGGAACAGGAACAAAGCAAATTAGTCACTCTTGCCGAACGTTTTTTACAGCAAAAGCGGCTTGTTCCTTTACAGGGCTTTGAACTGGATTCATTAAGAAGCTGCCGGATAGCACTTCTATTTTGCCTACCCGTTCTGGAGTTAGGACTGGAATGGCTGGATGGTTTTCATGAAGTCTTAATTTATCCTGCGCCATTTGTGGTCGATGATGAATGGGAAGACGATATCGGTCTGGTGCATAACCAACGTATTGTTCAGTCAGGTCAGAGCTGGCAGCAAGGGCCTATCGTTTTGAACTGGTTGGATATACAAGATTCTTTTGATGCTTCTGGTTTTAACCTGATTATTCATGAAGTCGCTCATAAGCTGGACACCCGTAACGGCGATCGCGCCAGCGGAGTTCCCTTTATTCCGTTGCGTGAGGTTGCTGGCTGGGAACACGATCTTCATGCTGCAATGAACAACATTCAGGAAGAAATCGAATTGGTTGGCGAGAATGCGGCGAGCATTGATGCTTATGCAGCCAGCGATCCTGCTGAATGTTTTGCCGTACTTTCTGAATATTTCTTTAGCGCCCCAGAACTTTTTGCTCCTCGTTTCCCTTCATTGTGGCAACGTTTCTGCCAATTTTATCAACAAGATCCTTTGCAGAGACTGCATCACGCTAATGATACAGACTCGTTTTCGGCGACGAATGTTCATTAATTAACAACTTTGCAGATTAATTAACCAATTGAAATGACTTATGAAATTTAGTGTTGACAGACAAGGTACCGCTAAGTAATATTCGCCCCGTTCACACGATTCCTCTGTAGTTCAGTCGGTAGAACGGCGGACTGTTAATCCGTATGTCACTGGTTCGAGTCCAGTCAGAGGAGCCAAATTCTAAAAATTCGCTTTTTTAGCGCAATGTCACTGACCTTAGTTGAACATTGTTTTTTAACGGATAGCGGGTTTTTAACATCTTAAGCGCCCTCGACCTTTATGGTTGAGGGCGTTTTGCTATGAACGCCATCACCATTTTCCCCTCGATTATAAAACTTGAGTTATTCAGTAGTCTCCCCTCTTGCAACTCACACCCAAAACTGCCTAACGAAAAGTTATTAATTTTCAATCATATTGCTATCAGTATTTACATTTTTTCGCTGTGCTAGAAAGGGCGCATTTATGTTAGCTCGTTCAGGGAAGGTAAGCATGGCTACGAAGAAGAGAAGTGGAGAAGAAATAAATGACCGACAAATATTATGCGGGATGGGAATTAAACTACGCCGCTTAACTGCGGGTATCTGTCTGATAACTCAACTTGCGTTCCCTATGGCTGCGGCAGCACAAGGTGTGGTAAACGCCGCAACCCAACAACCAGTTCCTGCACAAATTGCCATTGCAAATGCCAATACGGTGCCCTACACCCTTGGAGCGTTGGAATCGGCCCAAAGCGTTGCCGAACGTTTCGGTATTTCGGTGGCTGAGTTACGCAAACTCAACCAGTTTCGTACGTTTGCTCGAGGTTTTGATAATGTCCGCCAGGGTGATGAACTGGATGTCCCGGCACAAGTTAGTGAAAAAAAATTAACCCCGCCGCCGGGTAATAGCAGTGACAACCTCGAGCAACAGATAGCCAGTACTTCACAGCAAATCGGGTCTCTGCTCGCCGAAGATATGAACAGCGAGCAAGCGGCAAATATGGCGCGTGGATGGGCCTCTTCTCAGGCTTCAGGCGCAATGACAGACTGGTTAAGCCGCTTCGGTACCGCAAGAATCACGCTGGGCGTGGATGAAGATTTTAGCCTGAAGAACTCCCAGTTCGATTTTCTCCATCCGTGGTATAAAACGCCTGATAATCTCTTTTTCAGTCAGCATACTCTCCATCGTACTGACGAGCGTACGCAGATTAACAACGGCTTAGGTTGGCGTCATTTCACTCCCACATGGATGTCGGGCATCAACTTCTTTTTCGACCACGATCTTAGCCGTTACCACTCCCGCGCCGGCATTGGCGCGGAGTACTGGCGCGACTATCTAAAATTAAGCAGTAACGGCTATTTGCGACTGACCAACTGGCGCAGCGCACCTGAACTGGACAACGATTATGAAGCACGCCCGGCCAATGGCTGGGATGTACGCGCAGAAAGCTGGCTACCCGCCTGGCCGCACCTTGGCGGTAAACTGGTCTATGAACAGTATTATGGCGATGAAGTGGCCCTGTTCGATAAAGACGATCGGCAAAGTAATCCTCATGCCATAACCGCTGGACTTAACTATACCCCCTTCCCGCTGATGACCTTCAGCGCGGAGCAACGCCAGGGTAAACAGGGCGAAAATGACACCCGTTTTGCCGTCGATTTTACCTGGCAACCTGGCAGCGCAATGCAGAAACAGCTTGACCCGAATGAAGTCGCTGCACGGCGTAGCCTTGCAGGCAGCCGTTATGATCTGGTGGATCGCAACAACAATATCGTTCTGGAATATCGCAAAAAAGAACTGGTTCGCCTGACCCTGACAGACCCCGTGACAGGGAAGTCAGGAGAAGTGAAATCACTGGTTTCGTCGCTACAAACCAAATATGCCCTGAAAGGCTATAACGTCGAAGCCACCGCACTGGAAGCTGCCGGTGGCAAAGTGGTCACAACGGGTAAAGATATTCTGGTTACCCTGCCGGCTTACCGGTTCACCAGTACGCCAGAAACCGATAACACCTGGCCGATTGAAGTCACCGCCGAAGATGTCAAAGGCAATTTGTCGAATCGTGAACAGAGCATGGTGGTCGTTCAGGCACCTACGCTAAGCCAGAAAGATTCCTCGGTATCGTTAAGTACCCAAACATTGAACGCGGATTCCCATTCAACCGCCACACTGACTTTTATTGCGCATGATGCAGCAGGTAATCCTGTTGTCGGGCTGGTGCTCTCGACGCGTCACGAAGGTGTTCAGGACATCACCCTTTCTGACTGGAAAGATAATGGTGACGGAAGCTATACCCAGATCCTGACCACAGGAGCGATGTCTGGCACGCTGACGCTGATGCCACAGCTGAATGGTGTGGATGCGGCTAAAGCCCCCGCCGTGGTGAATATCATTTCTGTTTCGTCATCCCGAACTCACTCGTCAATTAAGATTGATAAGGACCGTTATCTCTCCGGCAATCCTATCGAGGTGACGGTAGAACTGAGAGATGAAAATGACAAACCTGTTAAGGAACAAAAACAGCAACTGAATAACGCAGTCAGCATCGACAACGTGAAACCAGGAGTCACTACAGACTGGAAAGAAACCGCAGATGGCGTCTATAAGGCGACCTATACCGCCTATACCAAAGGCAGTGGACTTACTGCGAAGCTATTAATGCAAAACTGGAATGAAGATTTGCATACCGCTGGATTTATCATCGACGCCAACCCGCAGTCAGCGAAAATTGCGACATTATCTGCCAGCAATAATGGTGTGCTCGCCAATGAGAATGCAGCAAACACCGTCTCGGTCAATGTCGCTGATGAAGGAAGCAACCCAATCAATGATCATACCGTCACGTTTGCGGTATTAAGCGGATCGGCAACTTCCTTCAACAATCAAAACACCGCAAAAACGGATGTTAATGGTCTGGCGACTTTTGATCTGAAAAGTAGTAAGCAGGAAGACAACACGGTTGAAGTCACCCTTGAAAATGGCGTGAAACAAACGTTAATCGTCAGTTTTGTCGGCGACTCGAGTACCGCGCAGGTTGATCTGCAGAAGTCGAAAAATGAAGTGGTTGCTGACGGCAATGACAGCGTCACAATGACCGCGACCGTCCGGGATGCAAAAGGCAACCTGCTCAATGACGTCATGGTCACTTTCAATGTTAATTCAGCAGAGGCGAAACTGAGCCAAACCGAAGTGAATAGCCACGACGGGATCGCCACAGCTACGCTGACCAGTTTGAAAAATGGTGATTATAGGGTTACGGCCTCTGTGAGCTCTGGTTCCCAGGCTAATCAACAGGTGAATTTTATCGGTGATCAAAGTACTGCTGCCCTGACCCTCAGTGTGCCTTCAGGTGATATCACCGTCACCAACACAGCTCCGCAATATATGACTGCAACCTTGCAGGATAAAAATGGCAACCCACTAAAAGATAAAGAAATCACCTTCTCTGTGCCAAACGACGTCGCAAGTAAGTTCTCGATTAGCAACGGAGGAAAAGGCATGACGGATAGTAACGGGGTTGCAATCGCCTCCCTGACCGGCACGTTAGCGGGCACGCATATGATCATGGCTCGTCTGGCTAACAGCAATGTCAGCGATGCACAGCCAATGACGTTTGTGGCGGATAAAGACAGAGCGGTTGTCGTTTTGCAAACATCGAAAGCGGAAATCATTGGGAATGGCGTGGATGAGACAACTCTGACAGCAACAGTGAAAGATCCGTCGAATCATCCGGTGGCGGGGATAACGGTAAACTTCACCATGCCACAGGACGTTGCGGCAAACTTTACCCTTGAAAATAACGGTATTGCCATCACTCAGGCCAATGGGGAAGCGCATGTCACGCTGAAAGGTAAAAAAGCGGGCACGCATACGGTTACCGCAACGCTGGGTAATAACAATACCAGTGATTCGCAGCCGGTAACATTTGTGGCGGACAAAGCCTCGGCTCAGGTTGTCCTGCAGATATCAAAAGATGAGATCACAGGTAATGGCGTCGATAGCGCAACGCTAACTGCAACGGTTAAAGATCAGTTCGACAATGAGGTGAATAATCTTCCGGTAACATTCAGCTCAGCCTCTTCAGGACTCACCCTGCCCCCGGGAGTAAGTAATACCAACGAGTCTGGCATCGCGCAGGCCACTCTCGCAGGCGTTGCCTTTGGTGAGAAGACGGTTACTGCATCACTGGCTAATAATGGTGCCAGCGACAACAAAACTGTGCATTTTATTGGCGACACAGCGGCGGCAAAAATTATCGAGTTGACGCCTGTCCCAGACAGCATAATCGCCGGTACCCCGCAGAACAGCTCCGGCAGCGTCATCACCGCCACAGTCGTTGATAATAATGGCTTTCCGGTGAAAGGTGTGACTGTGAACTTCACCAGCAACGCAGCGACAGCCGAAATGACGAACGGCGGTCAAGCCGTGACGAACGAACAGGGTAAGGCTACCGTCACTTATACCAATACCCGCTCCTCGATAGAATCAGGAGCGAGACCGGATACCGTTGAGGCCAGTCTGGAAAATGGTAGCTCCACGCTTAGCACATCAATTAATGTCAACGCTGATGCGTCTACGGCACATCTCACCTTGCTACAGGCACTTTTTGATACAGTCTCCGCAGGCGAGACAACCAGTCTGTATATTGAGGTGAAGGATAATTACGGCAACGGTGTCCCCCAGCAGGAGGTAACCCTCAGCGTTTCACCAAGTGAAGGCGTGACCCCCAGTAATAACGCTATATATACTACCAACCACGACGGCAATTTTTACGCAAGCTTTACCGCTACAAAAGCAGGGGTTTATCAATTGACGGCAACCCTCGAAAATGGCGATTCGATGCAACAAACAGTGACCTATGTGCCGAACGTCGCGAATGCTGAAATCACGCTGGCAGCCTCGAAGGATCCGGTGATTGCCGACAATAACGATCTCACGACACTAACAGCAACAGTCGCTGATACAGAGGGCAATGCGATAGCCAACACTGAGGTAACATTTACTCTGCCGGAAGATGTGAAGGCGAACTTCACGCTGAGCGATGGCGGTAAAGTGATTACTGATGCTGAAGGCAAAGCGAAAGTCACGCTGAAAGGTACAAAAGCAGGCGCTCATACTGTTACAGCATCGATGACTGGCGGTAAGAGTGAGCAGTTGGTGGTGAACTTTATTGCGGATACGCTCACTGCGCAGGTTAATCTTAACGTTACCGAGGACAATTTTATCGCTAATAACGTCGGGATGACCAGGCTGCAGGCAACAGTGACTGATGGAAACGGCAACCCGTTAGCCAATGAGGCGGTGACATTCACGCTACCGGCAGATGTGAGCGCAAGCTTTACTCTCGGACAAGGCGGTTCCGCCATTACTGATATCAACGGCAAGGCTGAAGTTACACTGAGCGGTACAAAATCCGGCACCTACCCCGTGACAGTTAGCGTGAACAATTATGGTGTCAGTGATACGAAACAGGTGACTTTGATTGCCGATGCTGGTACCGCAAAACTAGCCTCCTTAACCTCTGTATACTCATTCGTCGTCAGCACGACCGAGGGCGCAACCATGACGGCAAGCGTCACTGACGCTAACGGCAACCCGGTAGAAGGCATAAAAGTTAATTTCCGCGGAACCTCCGTCACGCTAAGCAGCACCAGCGTTGAAACGGATGATCGGGGTTTCGCTGAAATTCTTGTGACAAGCACCGAGGTCGGACTGAAAACAGTTTCAGCCTCTCTGGCAGATAAACCTACTGAAGTCATCTCGCGATTACTGAATGCCAGTGCAGATGTTAATTCTGCGACGATTACCAGTCTGGAGATACCGGAAGGTCAGGTAATGGTCGCACAAGACGTAGCAGTTAAAGCTCACGTTAACGACCAGTTTGGCAACCCGGTTGCGCATCAACCCGTGACATTCAGTGCAGAGCCATCCTCGCAAATGATCATCAGCCAGAATACGGTCTCTACTAATACGCAGGGTGTAGCCGAGGTCACCATGACGCCCGAAAGAAACGGTTCGTATATGGTGAAAGCATCCCTGCCGAATGGAGCCTCACTTGAGAAACAACTGGAGGCTATTGATGAAAAACTGACACTCACGGCGTCCAGTCCGCTTATCGGTGTCTATGCCCCTACAGGCGCTACTCTGACGGCAACGCTAACCTCTGCAAATGGCACTCCAGTGGAGGGTCAGGTCATCAACTTTAGCGTAACGCCAGAAGGGACGACGTTAAGTGGCGGAAAAGTGAGAACTAACTCTTCAGGTCAGGCTCCAGTCGTTTTGACCAGCAATAAAGTCGGTACATATACGGTGACTGCATCTTTCCATAACGGCGTAACAATACAGACACAGACAACCGTGAAAGTCACTGGCAACTCAAGCACCGCCCATGTTGCTAGCTTTATCGCTGATCCATCGACTATCGCCGCCACCAACACTGATTTAAGTACCTTAAAGGCAACGGTTGAGGATGGCAGTGGTAACCTGATCGAAGGTCTCACTGTGTACTTCGCCTTAAAAAGCGGCTCTGCCACATTAACGTCATTAACAGCGGTGACCGATCAAAACGGAATCGCGACAACAAGCGTGAAAGGAGCGATGACAGGTAGCGTCACGGTAAGCGCAGTCACGACCGCTGGTGGAATGCAAACAGTAGATATAACGCTGGTGGCTGGCCCGGCAGACACCTCGCAGTCCGTCCTTAAGAGCAATCGGTCATCACTGAAAGGGGACTATACCGATAGTGCTGAATTACGTCTTGTTCTGCACGATATATCAGGCAATCCGATCAAAGTTTCTGAAGGGATGGAATTTGTGCAATCAGGTACTAACGTGCCCTATATAAAAATTAGCGCAATTGATTACAGTCTAAATATCAACGGTGATTACAAAGCCACTGTTACAGGAGGCGGAGAGGGTATCGCAACGCTGATCCCTGTATTGAATGGTGTTCATCAAGCTGGTCTGAGTACCACAATACAATTCACTCGCGCAGAAGACAAAATAATGAGCGGTACAGTATCAGTCAATGGTACTGACCTACCGACAACTACATTCCCTTCGCAGGGGTTCACCGGGGCGTATTATCAGTTGAATAATGACAACTTTGCCCCAGGAAAAACGGCGGCTGATTATGAGTTTTCAAGCTCTGCCTCCTGGGTCGATGTTGATGCTACCGGTAAAGTGACATTTAAAAATGTCGGCAGCAATTCGGAAAGGATTACGGCGACGCCAAAATCAGGAGGCCCTAGCTATGTATACGAAATCCGTGTGAAGAGTTGGTGGGTGAACGCCGGCGAGGCTTTCATGATATACAGCCTTGCTGAAAATTTTTGCAGCAGCAATGGCTACACGCTCCCCAGAGCAAACTATTTAAACCACTGTAGTTCCCGAGGCATCGGGTCACTGTACAGTGAATGGGGAGATATGGGGCATTACACGACTGACGCTGGTTTTCAATCAAATATGTATTGGTCATCTAGTCCCGCAAACTCAAGCGAACAATACGTAGTTTCCCTGGCAACAGGTGATCAAAGCGTATTTGAAAAGCTTGGGTTTGCTTATGCGACATGTTATAAAAACCTGTGATTTTCCGTTATAATTTCTTAAAGAGTGTTCCATTCGGGGCACTCTTTTTTACATTCCCTCTACAGAACTAGCCCTTCTCTCACAGAAAATGAATAAATAAAAATGCGGCACCGCCAGAATCGCGTTCGATGTGACTATGATCATTTTCGGTGAGTACTGCTTTGATCTAAAGGCTGGTTTTCTGTGATGATTGACCAGCCTCAGAGTATTGATGACACCACCGTTCATAACAGATCGGCATTACTATGCATAAGTACTGTCTCATATTCTCGCCAAAACACTTTTTAATGCCTTTGCGAATTCATCCAGACTTATATTGTCAATTTTTTGCCCAACGACGACTGACTCCGAGACATCGGCCATTGCGGGCCATCGCGTTTTGTAATCAGCATAAATTGCAACAACAGGGGTATTATAGGCACTTGCCATATGTAATATTGAGGTGTCAGGAGTTATTGCGATATAAGCATCTTTTATGATTGCTGCTGAACGTTTAATCGAGGGTGGTAAGGATAAACGGTAGACATTATTATAACAATCCACTAATGCCCTGGCTTTATCTTCACCTTTGGGTCCATGAACGATCACTATTGGTATATCTGTTTCACTTTAAATTTTTGCTATTAGATTTTCTGCAATCGATAATGAAAATGTACGTTCCTGCGAGCTACCTTCTAAATTGAACGCAATGTAAGATCCTAACGATCGCATTTCCTCGCGCACCTCATCGAGTACATCCTCACTTAGTGGCAATTCATATATTAGCCTGACTGCTGGAAAACCCGCCTCACGCATCATAAATGCCCATGTCATAGGTACGGGAGCCCGGAGTTTCTGATCCATACGGGACGCGTTCTTGCACAAAGGGGAGAAGCAATTCATGGTTATACCAACAACCTGAAAATTCGTTTTTGCTTTCAACTGACTGATAAATAACATCGTTTTCAGGTTCTTTTTACGCATCCCCTCAATGCAAAGATCCGGCGTACCGTATTGCTGTGTTATGTTCTTTGCTAAATCTTTTATTTCTTTTAATGTTGCGTGATCCTGCATAGTCATTGTGACTAATGTTAATTTAGTCTGTTCAAGTTTAAGCGCATTAAAGACTTCTAAATTAATTGTCGACGTTACAATTAAAAGATGCTTAATTTTATGCAATTCAAGCGCCCGAATAACAGGAAAGATGGCCATAGCATCGCCAATCTGATCGGGAATATGGATGACAACAAAGTCTGTTTTTTCAATATTGAAATTATAAGCTTTATAATCGTAGTAACTAAATGCAATACGTCTCAACAATGATGCTAAAAACATACCTAACCTCGCCTCCCTACTGGTTATAATGCAATGCAGTCTATCAGACTCATCAGGGTGCCATTTTGTGCATATGCGGACTTTTATGTTTCATATCTCTAACCTGTGGGTCCTCTGCTTAATCCTTAAACAACACCAGCAACTCCTGCGCTTTCATCTTCCATCGAATTTTTCATGTTGCCGCTAATCAGCCATAAAATCATTTGCAGATGCGCTCTGTCGAGGTAGTCTCATAAGGTTCGTTTATAGATCGACGGCAATGTGAGTTACCTTTTCCATACTAATTATAAAAAGACAGTACAAACAGGATCATTATGGACTCCACGCTCATCTCCACTCGTCCCGATGAAGGGACGCTTTCGTTAAGTCGCGCCCGACGAGCTGCGTTAGGCAGCTTCGCTGGTGCCGTCGTCGACTGGTATGATTTTTTACTCTATGGCATCACCGCCGCACTGGTGTTTAATCGCGAGTTTTTCCCGCAAGTAAGCCCGGCGATGGGAACGCTCGCCGCATTTGCTACCTTTGGCGTCGGATTTCTTTTCCGTCCGCTCGGCGGTGTCATTTTCGGTCACTTTGGCGACCGACTGGGACGTAAGCGCATGTTAATGCTGACCGTCTGGATGATGGGCATCGCGACAGCCTTGATTGGTATTCTTCCTTCATTCTCGACCATTGGGTGGTGGGCACCTATTTTGCTGGTGACACTGCGTGCCATTCAGGGATTTGCAGTCGGCGGCGAATGGGGAGGCGCGGCGTTGCTTTCCGTTGAAAGTGCACCGAAAAATAAAAAAGCCTTTTACAGTAGCGGTGTACAAGTTGGCTACGGTGTAGGTTTACTGCTTTCAACCGGACTGGTTTCATTGATCAGTATGATGACGACTGACGAACAGTTTTTAAGCTGGGGCTGGCGCATTCCTTTCCTGTTTAGCATCGTACTGGTACTGGGAGCATTGTGGGTGCGCAATGGCATGGAGGAGTCCGCGGAATTTGAACAACAGCAACATTATCAAGCTGCCGCGAAAAAACGCATCCCGGTTATCGAAGCGCTGTTACGACATCCCGGTGCTTTCCTGAAGATTATTGCGCTACGACTGTGCGAATTGCTGACGATGTACATCGTTACTGCCTTTGCACTTAATTATTCAACCCAGAATATGGGGCTACCGCGCGAACTTTTCCTTAATATTGGTTTGCTGGTAGGTGGATTAAGCTGCCTGACAATTCCCTGTTTTGCCTGGCTTGCCGATCGTTTTGGTCGCCGTAGGGTTTATATCACAGGTACGTTAATCGGAACGTTGAGCGCATTTCCTTTCTTTATGGCGCTTGAAGCACAATCTATTTTCTGGATAGTTTTCTTCTCCATAATGCTGGCAAACATTGCGCATGACATGGTGGTGTGTGTGCAACAACCGATGTTTACCGAAATGTTTGGTGCCAGTTATCGCTATAGTGGCGCTGGAGTCGGTTATCAGGTTGCCAGTGTGGTTGGCGGTGGATTTACACCTTTTATTGCCGCTGCACTCATCACTTACTTTGCCGGGAACTGGCATAGCGTCGCCATTTATTTGCTGGCTGGATGCCTGATTTCCGCAATGACCGCTTTGTTGATGAAAGACAGTCAACGCGCTTGATAGCCTGGCGAAGATCATCCGATCTTCGCCTTACACTTTTGTTTCACATTTCTGTGACATACTATCGGATGTGCGGTAATTGTATGGAACAGGAGACACACATGAATAATAAGGGCTCCGGTCTGACCCCAGCTCAGGCACTGGATAAACTCGACGCGCTGTATGAGCAATCTGTAGTCGCATTACGCAACGCCATTGGCAACTATATTACAAGTGGCGAATTACCTGATGAAAACGCCCGCAAACAAGGTCTTTTTGTCTATCCATCACTGACCGTAACCTGGGACGGTAGCACAACCAATCCCCCCAAAACGCGCGCATTTGGTCGCTTTACCCACGCAGGCAGCTACACCACCACGATTACTCGCCCTACTCTCTTTCGTTCGTATCTTAATGAACAACTTACGTTGCTGTATCAGGATTATGGTGCGCATATCTCAGTGCAACCCTCGCAGCATGAAATCCCTTATCCTTATGTCATCGATGGCTCTGAATTGACACTTGATCGCTCAATGAGCGCTGGGTTAACTCGCTACTTCCCGACAACAGAACTGGCGCAAATTGGCGATGAAACTGCAGACGGCATTTATCATCCAACTGAATTCTCCCCGCTATCGCATTTTGATGCGCGCCGCGTCGATTTTTCCCTCGCACGGTTGCGCCATTATACCGGTACGCCAGTTGAACATTTTCAGCCGTTCGTCTTGTTTACCAACTACACACGTTATGTGGATGAATTCGTTCGTTGGGGATGCAGCCAGATCCTCGATCCTGATAGTCCCTACATTGCCCTTTCTTGTGCTGGCGGGAACTGGATCACCGCCGAAACCGAAGCGCCAGAAGAAGCCATTTCCGACCTTGCATGGAAAAAACATCAGATGCCAGCATGGCATTTAATTACCGCCGATGGTCAGGGTATTACTCTGGTGAATATTGGCGTGGGACCGTCAAATGCTAAAACCATCTGCGATCATCTGGCAGTGCTACGCCCGGATGTCTGGTTGATGATTGGTCACTGTGGCGGATTACGTGAAAGTCAGGCCATTGGCGATTATGTACTTGCACACGCTTATTTACGCGATGACCACGTTCTTGATGCGGTTCTGCCGCCCGATATTCCTATTCCGAGCATTGCTGAAGTGCAACGTGCGCTTTATGACGCCACCAAGCTGGTGAGCGGCAGGCCCGGTGAGGAAGTCAAACAGCGGCTACGTACTGGTACTGTGGTAACCACAGATGACAGGAACTGGGAATTACGTTACTCAGCTTCTGCACTTCGTTTTAACTTAAGCCGGGCCGTAGCAATTGATATGGAAAGTGCAACCATTGCCGCGCAAGGATATCGTTTCCGCGTGCCATACGGGACACTACTGTGTGTTTCAGATAAACCGTTGCATGGCGAGATTAAACTTCCCGGCCAGGCTAACCGTTTTTATGAAGGCGCTATTTCCGAACATCTGCAAATTGGCATTCGGGCGATCGATTTGCTGCGCGCAGAAGGCGACCGACTGCATTCGCGTAAATTACGAACCTTTAATGAGCCGCCGTTCCGATAATAAGTTCTGAACCTTCTTATCAGAAATAGATGTGAAGGAGTAAGTAAGACACCTGGCAAATAGCCTGCAATAATCGTGGGCTGTTTGCTTCCTTGGGCGGATACGAGTTTTATTATCGTCTTAATGATTTCCACATATTAAAAGCAAGTATGCTTTCAAAACACAATTATAAAAAATCCCGCCAACAATATAAGTTTTTATAAAATTAAATATAAGATTATGGCTTTAGAATATTTTTATTTCTAATAGACGAGATTTTTCCTGTTATGATATAATATGCTGAATTAACACATGTTAACGATTTACCAGTAATGTAAATAAATTTTCGAGGAGATCATTCCAGTGGGACGTAAATGGGCCAATATTGTTGCTAAAAAAACGGCTAAAGACGGTGCAACGTCTAAAATTTATGCAAAATTCGGTGTAGAAATCTATGCTGCTGCTAAACAAGGTGAACCCGATCCAGAATTAAACACATCTTTAAAATTCGTTATTGAACGTGCAAAGCAGGCACAAGTTCCAAAGCACGTTATTGATAAAGCAATTGATAAAGCCAAAGGCGGCGGAGATGAAACGTTCGTGCAGGGACGTTATGAAGGCTTTGGTCCTAATGGCTCAATGATTATCGCCGAGACATTGACTTCAAATGTTAACCGTACGATTGCTAACGTTCGCACAATTTTCAATAAAAAAGGCGGCAATATCGGAGCGGCAGGTTCTGTCAGCTATATGTTTGACAATACGGGTGTGATTGTATTTAAAGGGACAGACCCTGACCATATTTTTGAAATTTTACTTGAAGCTGAAGTTGATGTTCGTGATGTGACTGAAGAAGAAGGTAACATTGTTATTTATACTGAACCTACTGACCTTCATAAAGGAATCGCGGCTCTAAAAGCAGCTGGAATCACTGAGTTCTCAACAACAGAATTAGAAATGATTGCTCAATCTGAAGTTGAGCTTTCCCCAGAAGATTTAGAAATCTTTGAAGGGCTTGTTGATGCCCTTGAAGATGACGACGATGTACAAAAAGTTTATCATAACGTCGCAAATCTCTAATTATCTTTTAAAGAAATCTGTCTTTACGGCAGATTTCTTTAATCTCATATAATTCTTATAAAAAATATAATATTCAACTCGTCATATTGATTATACCCCCCCGTTCCCAGAGAAATAATATTTATTAAAATTCCAGTTCTTCTTTTTCTGATTACAGAAGGCAAAGTGGCAATTACGCATAGTTTCCCGATAAAGACGCGATAGCGACATCCCGCATAAGGCATTTTTCTCTTTATCTTTGTACGGTACTTCATGGAACAGAGTTTTTGACCTTGCGAATCGTGATGTCTGTTGGGGAGGGACAATTTGCTCACTGAAGCGTGAGACTCGATTAAGCGCACGAAACACAGAAATCAAAAAACCCGGTCACTTTTTTACAAGGTAACCGGGTAAAAATAATTTTTATTTTTTAACTGTTTTGAGACTCATAGAGATGTCTCAAAACTAAAATTTGGCTCCTCTGACTGGACTCGAACCAGTGACATACGGATTAACAGTCCGCCGTTCTACCGACTGAACTACAGAGGAATCGTGAGAACGAGGCGAATATTAGCGATGCCCACCCACAATGTCAAAGCCTGTTTTTTAAATTTGAAATCGTTTGCTGAAATAATCTGCATTTTGTCGTTTATTCCGACACAACTGGCTTTTTTTCACACTTTTGCGGCTCGGGTCGAGGGTATTTCCATAGCCAACGTCCAGTAACCATTCGCCAGTAAAACAGCACGGCCCGCACAGCCCAGTCGGCAAACATTCCCATCCAGACACCAACCACACCCCAGCCAAGCATGATTCCCAGCACATAACCGACTACAACCCGACAACCCCACATGCTCAACATCGAAACCCACATGGCGTAACGGGCATCACGAGCACCTTTAAATCCAGCGGGTAGCACCCATGAGGCGGACCAAATAGGCATAAATAAAGCATTTAGCCAAATCAGAATCACAACGACATGTTTAACCTGTGGATCCTGGGTGTAAAACGATGCCATAACCCCGGCAAAGGGAGCCGTTAGCCAGGCGATGGCCGTTAATCCAAGAGTGGAAAGCCAGAACACATGCCGCAACTGAATCTCTGCTTGCGCTATCTGCCCTACCCCCAACCTTCGGCCTGTAATGATCGTAGAAGCAGAGCCGAGCGCACTTCCGGGTAAGTTGATAAGAGCCGCAATTGAAAACGCGATAAAATTTCCGGCAATAACACTGGTCCCCATCCCGGCAACGAACATTTGGGTTAATAACCGACCACTGGTAAATAACACTGATTCGACACTCGCGGGAATACCAATCCCCATGACTTCCCAGATAATGCTAAAATTCAGCGGTTTAAAATAGCTCTTTAACGAAATCCTTAGCGCAGGATTAAAACCAATCGCCAGCACCCACAAAATTGCAACTGCGCCAATATAACGAGAAATGGTTAAACCCAGCCCTGCCCCGACAAATCCCAGTCCCGGCCAGGAGAAAAGGCCGTAAATCAATATGCCGCTAATAATAATATTAAGAATATTCAGGCTACCGTTAATCAATAGCGGTATTTTCGTATTCCCTGCACCACGAAGTGCCCCGCTACCAATAAGAGTGATGGCAGCTGCTGGATAACTGAGTACCGTCAGCTCCAGATAAGTCAACGCCAGTGCTTTAACTTCTGTCGTGGCATCACCCGCGACGAAATCAATAATTTGTTCGCCAAAATGATGAATAAGCGTTGCCAACAGTACGGCAAACAACGTCATGATCACCAATGACTGCCGCGTCGCCACCCTCGCTCGTCGTCGATCCCGCTTACCGAGACTAAATGCCACAACGACAGTAGTACCAAGATCGATAGCAGCAAAAAAAGCCATAATGACCATATTGAAGCTGTCCGCCAATCCCACGCCGGCCATCGCATCTTTTCCCAGCCAGCTGACCAGAAAAGTGCTCAGAACCCCCATCAACAGGACACAGGCATTCTCCATGAAGATAGGAACAGCAAGCGGGGTTATCTCGCGCCAGAACAACACTTTGTAGCTCTTGCGTTTAGCGTGCCAGCGAGTGCCGTGAACAACCTGGCGTAAAGCAGAGGAGATATTCAAAGCCGACCTTAATTGCAGAAAGTGAAACCACATTTCAAATAATGAGGGAGAATCAGCAAAGCTGCAAAGATTTTCGCCAACAAATTGTCTGCAAATGCAACAAACTGTTGATAGAAACGGCAAACAGTTGGGGAATTTAAAAATCGGGTTTGACAAAAGATTTTTCGCCGTTAAGATGTGCCTCAACAACGATTCCTCTGTAGTTCAGTCGGTAGAACGGCGGACTGTTAATCCGTATGTCACTGGTTCGAGTCCAGTCAGAGGAGCCAAATTCCTGAAAAGCCCGCTTTTATAGCGGGATTTTTGCTATATCTGATAATCAATTTCCTCTTCACTGCTTTCCATCACCTGCCGCTTGATATCCTCAACTGACAGTCCTGCATTACAAAGTTCCAGAAAGCGCCAGACATAGTTACGCTGAAGTTGTCCTCGCTTCAGTCCCAACCAGACAGTATTAGCATCAAAAAGATGCCGCGTATCCAGGCGGATTAAATTCTCTTCCTCTTGTTCGCCACTGGATTGCTCGGCAACTAATCCGATCCCAAGCCCAAGAGCAACATAGGTTTTAATGACATCAGAATCCTGCGCACTTAATACAATATCTGCCAGCAAACCTTTGCGGGCAAATGCGTCATCAATACGTGAGCGCCCCGTAATCCCCTGTCGGTAAGTGATTAACGGCCACTTCGCTATTGATTCCAGCGTCAATGGTGAAATTTGCGTCAAGGGATGATCGTGTGGAACAAGCAAACTATGGTGCCAACGAAACCACGGGAAGGCGACGAGCTGCGGGTCATTACTCAAACGCTCGCTGGCGATACCAATATCAGCTTCGCCATTTTGCAACAATGTCGCAATTTCCTGTGGCGTCCCCTGGATTAGCTCGAGCCGAACCTCCGGGAAAAGTTCGCGAAAAGCTTTAATGACCTCTGGCAAGCTATAACGTGCCTGAGTATGCGTCGTTGCAATAGTGAGAACGCCAGACGTATCGTTGGTAAACAGGTCTGCAAGCCGACGAACATTACTGGCTTCATTCAGAATACGTTCTGCAATGACCAGTAATGCTTTGCCCGGTTCAGTCATGCCCAGCAGTCGCTTACCTCGTCGAACAAATATTTCGATGCCAAGTTCATCCTCCAGTTCCCGAATATGACGGCTGACGCCTGACTGTGAGGTAAAAAGCATATTCGCAACCTCTGTCAGGTTGTAATCCTGACGTGCAGCCTCGCGGATTATCTTTAGTTGTTGGAAATTCACGGTAAACTCCGGGCAGTTCAGATTTCCCGTTATTGTTAAAGTCTAATGCCCGGCATAACAAATAATAAAAACCCGCATCTTATTCCATCCCGATATAACACTTAGCTCACCAATTGCCACTGCCTTTTTTCCATCACTGGAGAACTAATCACTGACATTAACAACTCTTTCACTGCCTGTGCCTGTGGCGATAAGTTCGCTCTGGCGGGTAAATTTAATGACAAAGAGAGACTCATGGAAGGAGTGGTAATGCGTGACATCCACCCATTTACTGCGCCACATAACGAACGCGCGGCCGATTCGGGTAATACTGCAACGCCCATGCCGCTGGCAATCGCTGCGGTAAGCGTGGCAATAGACTCAATTTCACCAATAACTTTTGCCGTGAGTCGCCGTAGGGAAAAAGCCTCATCAACACGAAGTCTAATAGCACTGTAATCACTGGGGAGAAAGAGGTTCATTTGCGCAATAGCATTCACATCAACGCTTTGCCCCGGGCAATCTTGAGTTCCTACCAGAAAAAGATCTTCTTTCAGCAAAGCCTGACTGGATACACCAGCCACAGGGGAATGCTCATAAATCACCGCCATATCGAGTTGGTGATTTATCAATTTTTCGTTAAGCACTGCACCACTATTTTCATGAAGATAGATAACGATCTCCGGAAATTCAGCGCGAACCGCCTGTAATAAGGGCATGGTGATGGATGACGCAGCGGTTCCTGGTGCAAAGCCAATCGAGACTTGCCCCGATAATGCCTGACCAACGTTATGCACCGCCAGTTGGGCCTGTTCACACTGACGTAAAATGGCCCGCGCATGGGTATAGAGAATTTTTCCGGCGTCTGTTGGTGTAACGCCCCGCTTTGTACGGATCAAAAGTTGTTGATTTAACTCACCTTCCAGTGTGGCAACCTGCTGGCTGAGCGCTGGTTGTGCGATATGCAATACTTCAGCAGCCTGGGTCAGGCTACCAATATCTACAATTTTTACGAAGTATTTCAGGCGTCTGAAGTTCATGTTGCCTCCGGTTTTTAAGAATCGGCCCAAGTGCCGCCATTACTTACAACCAGATTGCAAGATGCTTGCCAGTTTTATTTTGGTGTTGATGTACAAGCTAACCAACTGTCAAATAAGAGATTATGATAGATTCGTCATTTGCTCCTTTAATCAGCTGTCGCGTTCCCCTGCCCTATAAAAGGAGGGTATGCACCACGATGGTTCATTACCCAATAAGATTGAAAGCTCACCACTTTGTTGAAATTGACAGCAAACAAACAAAAAAATGCATTTCACCCTTTGACATCACCATGCACTGCCATTAATATGCGCCCCGTTCACACGATTCCTCTGTAGTTCAGTCGGTAGAACGGCGGACTGTTAATCCGTATGTCACTGGTTCGAGTCCAGTCAGAGGAGCCAAATTCAAAAAGCCTGCTTTCTAGCAGGCTTTTTGCTTTCTAATTACCAACGCTCTTAAAACATCTGTCTTGAACCAGAACTAATTTGCACAGGCATTCCCGATCGACGTTGCAACGCAGCATTTGCGCGATTTACATCAACTTCTTGCCCGTTGATAAACGCCCGCAAAGATGGGGTTACCGGCAATGGCACTTTTCGGTCAGACTCATATTCTGCACGATTGCGCGACAACGGCTCATGAACTTCCAGCCAGTTCGAGCCATCTGGTTCAGTGGTGTATTTTACTGGCTGGTCGATAATTTGCACACGCGTCCCAACAGGAACATTATCAAACAGATATTTGATATCGTCATTGCGCAGACGAATACAGCCCTGACTTACCCGGAGCCCAATACCAAAATTGGCATTGGTACCATGGATGGCATACAACCTGCCAATATAAATCGCGTACAGCCCCATGGGATTATCGGGGCCCGCAGGAACAAATGCGGGCAAACTCTCCCCTCGTTTCGCATATTCGCGCCGAGTGTTCGGCGTTGGCGTCCAGGTTGGAGCTTCTTGTTTACGTTCAACGGTAGTCACCCAGTTACGCGGGGTTTCTCGCCCAGCCTGGCCGATACCAATAGGAAAGACTTCCACAGTATTACTGTCTGGTGGGTAGTAATAAAGACGCATCTCAGCGACGTTAACAACAATCCCTTTACGAACAGTGTCGGGCAAAATCAGTTGCTGCGGAATGGTGAGTTGCGAGCCAGACTTCGGCAAAAAAACATCAGCGCCCGGGTTCGCTTCCAGCATGTTACTTAACCCTTGCCCGTATTGTGCGGCAAAAGTCTCCAGCGGCTGGGTATTGTGATCAGGAACAGTTACAGTAAACGACTGCCCCACTAAACGGCTACCCTCTGGAGGTAATGGATAAGTTACCGCCAGGCTAGTATGGCTGGCAAAAAGCAGAGCAAATGAGCAAAGAATATTTACACGACGCATCATGTCCCTTTCCTATGTCGCGAAAGCTATCCGTTAAGTATAGCTTTTATCAGACTTTTCGTTTTTAACTGTTCAAATCAGAAGTCGTATTCCCCGGTAGAACAATATTACTGGCAGCAAGTTCGCCCATGTTGTTGTATATCGCACAGGCAGCTTCGATGATGGGCATCGCCAGAGCTGCGCCACTCCCCTCACCTAAACGCATCTCCATATTGAGATAAGGCTCCAGCCCCAAATGCGAGAGCGCTATACGCGCGCCTTTTTCTGCCGACAGGTGAGAAGGAATGAGATACGGTTTGATCGCAGGAGACATCTGGCAGGCTGCGAGCGCAGCAGCATAAGAAAGAAATCCATCCAGCAACACGGGTAAACCGCAGGAAGCAGCACCTAACATCACTCCAGCTATTCCGACCAAATCAAATCCACCCACTTTTGCCAGGACATCAACACCATCCTGAGGATTTGGTTGATTCAACGTAATCGCCCGACGCACAACATCAATTTTATTAGCCAGTTTATCTGTCGGCAGGTTTGCGCCAATCCCAACCACTTCTTCAGGATCCCGGCCAGTGATTGTGCTGACTATTGCTGCTGCCGGTGTCGTGTTTGCCATCCCCAGTTCACCTACACCAAACAGCGTGACACCGTTTTTTGCCAGCTCCTGCGTATAACATATGACGTCCAAAAGCAACTTTTCAGCCTGACGGCGACTCATTGCCGGAGCTGAAGCAATATTGCCGCTACCTCGTGCGACACGCATGTTGATAAGCCCGGGGATAGGCTCAGCAGTATCAATACCAACATCAATTACGTGGACGTTAGCGCCCGCTTGTTCTGCCAGCACACACACGCCGGTTGTTCCACGGGTCATATTTTCAGCCTGTATGGCTGTCACTTCTTTTGGAGAAATAGCGACCCCTTCCTCCCAGACGCCGTGATCGGCACACATAACCAGTACCGCTTTTTTGCCCACATGCGGTATGCCATTCAACCCCGGCATTCCTGCCAGTTGTATGGCAAGCACCTCCAGCTTTCCCAGGCTACCAACAGGTTTGAGTAACCCGTCAATATGCCGTTGTGCACGCGACATAGCGGTAGAATCGATGGCTGGGATCGTATTCAGTAAATCGGCAAGTATTTGCATCTCACGTCTCTTTATAGCAGTGCCAGCAGGAAGACCAGTTCACCAAGCTCTATGGCTGCTCCCAGCGTATCGCCCGTTTGCCCGCCCAGCGTACGTTTGAGAAGCTGACCGAGGATGAAAATCGCCACCATCGTCACCACCATAGCAGCCACACCATGCATACCCGGCAATAATACGGCAGCAAAAATAGCGGCTAAGCCGAGTGTGACGCAGGTTTGTCGCCCATCAATTTTGCCAATGAACACATTGCCAAGCCCTTCTTCCCGCGCATAACGATGACGATACATCAATAATGCGGCAGTCCCGCGGCTGACCGCACATGCTGCCGCCAGCGATGCAAGGATCGATTCGCCACGCAGAGCCAACTCGCTTAACACCAGAATCTTTGCCAGTACCACAAAAATCAATGCCAGACCGCCGTGGGTGCCTAAACGGCTATCACGCATGATTTCCAACATGCGATCGCGGCTACGTGCAGAAAATACGCCATCACAGGTATCAGCGAGGCCGTCCAGATGGAATCCCCCGGTCATCAGCACCAGCACAAGTACGCTAAACAGTGCCGCCAGTGGTGCGCCACACCATGCCTGCAGCACCATGAAGACCAGCCCGCTAATCGCGCCAAGCAATAATCCAATCAAAGGAAAAGTAATAATACCGCGAGAATAATGCTCGAAATCCAGTCCCTGGGACCAGCGACGCGGTACAGGCAGACGCGTAATAAATGAGAGCATCGCCCAAAATAATTTACTCATTTGATTTTTACTCCAATACCCGAAACCACCAGCCATACTTCATTTGCCGCAGCGGCCAACTGCTGATTTACCCGCCCGGCAATATCACGAAAATGTCGTGCCAGACGACTCTCCGGCACAATCCCCATTCCCACTTCGTTAGTCACTAATACAACCTTTGCGGGGCAACGTTGGCAGGCAGCAATCAACGACTGAATCTCAGCATTAATCGCCTGTTCCATCGCCTGATAATCCCATTCATCAGGGTCTTTATCGCCGCCATAATCAAACAACAGATTAGTCACCATTGTGGTAACGCATTCAAGCAACACAACCTCATTCGGGTTAATGTCTGCATGAATTAATTCATCAAGATGTTGCCAGCGCTCCACTGTGCGCCAGTGCTCCGGGCGGCCTTGCCGATGATGTTCTATCCGTGCAGCCATCTCATCATCAAGGATTTGCGAGGTAGCGATATACAGAACCTGTGAAGAGTCCCCAATAAGCGCCTCTGCGTGGCGACTCTTCCCGCTCCGTGCGCCCCCCGTCACCAAAATCATCATACCGACTCCTGATTCAAATGTATGATGGTATTCATTGAACAGAACAATGGATCCCCCACCGTTGCTGACCGCAAAACATTTACGCGATTAATACTGCGCGTAATATAATTAAAAATCCAGCATTCTCAATCCATTACGAAATAAGATGGCATTACGGAATAGCCAGACTTTCTCGTGTTAACGTCCGACAAAATGCGTCATTGACAGCGGTTTCTGTGGATTGACACATTTCATTCAGATAATGAATTAATGCTACTGCCGGAACAACCAGCAAACGGGCATTGTGTTCTGAAATCCAGGCTATTGATTCAACGTCAGCGACAGATCTGCGCTGTAAAAGAACTTGTAAAACAACGTAATAGAATTATCCGGAATGGTGGCGACTATGCACTAGAACACCACAATTTCGCTCTCTCGGTAAGGCACTGTCACAGCATTCAACAGAATGTGACTTGCCAGATTTATTAGCGCCACCAGATGTTTAACCGGGTAACCACGACCCAGTCGGGGATATATTCCATCTTCTCGCTGACATCATCAAGAATAAAAAGGTTTATCACACTCAGAGCAACGTTCTTCAGCAGGCGGGATAATTCTTCAACATTTAGAAGATGTGTTATTAAAGGCATACAAACTGGACGTATTGTATTTTCTTTTGGTGGTTGACCTAAGGTAGCAGTTTATCCTGATGCGCTGAGATTTCTGTAATATCTACGTCAACATTCTCCTCGAATAGAAAATGCAGCCCCGGCAAGTGATTCACATTTTTTAACAAAACGTTGTTAGCGTGCCATTTTCAGAAGCTCTCCAAGAAAGCGAATTCTTTTCTCAAATTCTGCATTCTCAGACACAGCTTTCTACTCCATGGTAATGGCCCAAATACGAAGTTGCTCAGGATCATTAGTGGTGCTGAGAAGTTAAATAACCATGCGGAGTACCACTCGTCATCACGTATTTATATATCATGAAGCTATTGTTGTGTTTTGTACATCAGTAGATATATTCTGATATACTCCTTTTGCTAGACATAACCTTTCACCTGCTTGCAAAGCTTCTGTGTTCTGACATTGCCAAATTGTTGCAATTCTGTATCCAGCCTTCTTTCAGTCATAGCTTCGGGCCGCGATAAGACTCACTGATCTGACCCTGATTCCTCTTGCAGACTTTATAGACCAATTAAAATGCAGTTTCTGCAGGTCAACGTCTGACCATCATTGTCATCACTCTGGCCATTAGAGTAACCTTCTGCATTCATCCTTTTGTAAAAAGTTTATATTAGTATCAGCAATTAACCGGACCTGATACTGATATGAGTCTTACCGCATATACGGTCAATTTCAGCAATTAATTACATTATCCACGCCAAAGTATTTGTCATCACAATGATGGTACCTTCTTTCAGACACCATTTTTTCAACTCCGTTTTCCACGGACCGCACTCTTATGTCAAGAGTGCGGTCCGTGGATACAACCAGAGACCGACTGACACGAGTCAGAGGAAACGACGGATATGTTCAGTCGTAAAATATCTATCAAAAAACATGATTAAGGTCAAAAATGTTTGATATTTACAATTTATGGAGATGACAATAATTATAGATATATGAGAACATAAATGAAAATAATTATCATTACAGCAATCATTTGTACTTTGTATTAATGAGGGATGAAATGTTATATAATATACCTTGTCGAATTTATATCCTTTCCACTCTGTCATTATGCATTTCTGGGATAGTTTCTACTGCAACCGCAACTTCTTCAGAAACAAAAATCAGCAACGAAGAGACGCTCGTCGTGACCACGAATCGTTCGGCAAGCAACCTTTGGGAAAGCCCGGCGACTATACAGGTTATTGACCAACAAACATTGCAGAACTCCACCAATGCCTCCATAGCCGATAATTTGCAGGACATCCCCGGAGTAGAGATAACAGACAACTCCTTGGCAGGCCGTAAACAAATCCGCATTCGTGGCGAAGCATCCTCCCGTGTTTTAATTCTCATTGATGGTCAGGAGGTAACTTATCAGCGCGCCGGAGATAATTATGGTGTGGGACTGTTGATAGATGAGTCTGCGCTGGAGCGTGTTGAGGTAGTGAAAGGTCCATATTCCGTACTGTACGGTTCACAGGCAATTGGCGGTATTGTTAACTTCATCACCAAAAAGGGTGAATCTCCGGACTCCCTATATCACTTAAATTGATACAACTTTTTAGAGTAGTCATTAGTGAACAGATAATTGATAACTCAGAACCAGTAAAATGCAAAAGACGCACCACGCTGGGAAAATCGCTGCTATTCAGCAGAGTTTTGTATCGAGAATGGTGGCCAGCCACTTATTGCTCTCGCGTAAGCGGGTATCCCCATCGTTTACCAGTCCAGATATAGGTCACGTCACCATACTTGATTTAGCTGTGTCACAGCTAAGCGCCCTTCAAGTTCTTAGGATAGCTACAAGTTCATGACTGCCATGCCTGTACCGGAGGGTCAACGGCTGACAGCTGACCAGCCCCTGTTCTTTCATGAGACTGCCAGCAAGCTTGCGTCCCATCTGGTAGTCTCTCCGGGTTGCAATTGTGGCGATGTTCCTTGCTCCGCCATTAAGCTCAATTACCTGACTACGTAATACAGCCCGTCTACCGTCTTTTTTTCAGGACGGTTTTTCCAATCTCTGTAGCTGCTTCTGGATTTGCCCCTATATTTCCAGACACCTGTTATCACTTAACCCATTACTGGCCTGCTGCCGCAGATATTCCCGTGGCGAGCGATAACCCAGTGCACTATGCGGATGCCATTCGTTATAATGCTCGAACGCCTCTGCAAGGTTCTTTGCTGCCGTTAACCCGTCTGGTTTAGGCATGATACTGATGTAGTCACGCTTTATCGTTTTCACGAAGCTCTCTGCTATGCCGTTACTCTCCGGACTCCGCACCGCCGTGTTCTTCGGTTCAAGCCCCAACATCCGGGCAAACTGCCGTGTTTCATTAGCCCGGTAGCATGAACCATTATCCGTCAGCCACTCTACTGGAGACGCCGGAAGCTCGTTGCCGAAGCGGCGT
>NZ_JBJQLJ010000067.1:0-3475 GCF_046486385.1 Escherichia sp. WS33
GCGCCACTGGCGGTAGCCATTGGTAGCAGTGAGTGCGAGAGGTGTATCGAGAGTTCTTGAAGTTAAAGCCTGACTACAGCTACACTGGAAGGACAGATTTGGTGACACGTCTCGCACAAGACTGTTACCTAGGTTCAAAGAGCCGCAAACTCAATGAACTGGAAAAAAACCGCCCCGCAAAGGCGGTTTTTTTCTTTTGAAAGAAAAGAGTACGCTTTGCAGAAGAGGCGAGTCAACAACAGTCATCTCTTTTTGAAAATATAGAGATCTCGTTATTTTTTTATCCACTTGTTATAGTGTCTACATCCCCATACAAGACAGAGAGTCACAAGATGAGTTATGTATCTGAGCGCAAAAGTGAGCTGGTAAAGGCACAGCAACGCAAAATGGATCCATCCTCTCCTGATTCAGCTCCAATCAATCAGGGTCTTATGGACTTCATCCTGCTTGCTATGAAAGTAGATGACGGCTTTGTTCAACGTGGTCGTATTCACGGCGCATAGCTATCAAACAACTTCTTTGTACAGCACGTTTTTCAAAAAGCGTCCATACAACATTCTTTGTGTAAACCCGTAAGACTGGTAGTGTTTTAACACTTTTTCTTCTTTGTCTTTTATCGGATTGAATATGGCTACGTGCTGTGCCCCTACTTTTTTAGCTACTGACAGAGCCACAGCAACCACAATCATTGTGATTCGTTTCTCCAACGGATGAGCTGTTGGACAAGCCTCTAGATAATCCATTCTAACTGTCTTTTTACCACGGGTTAGCTTTCCAACTGAAAGCCCACAAAGCACATCCTCTCCCCAAACAGCCACATCAAATCTTTTACAAGAACGAGCTCTCTTTGATACAAGGTTCTGCCAATCCCAAGCACCATGAGCGTGCTTACGAGACCTGCCTTTCCATTGGCTCTTCCATGCACGAATAGCATTGTCATCGATTGTAGTGAGCCTTAAAACGCCGGGCTCTAAAGCACCTGCCTTCTCAAGATAAGTTATAACTTCATCGAATGACTCTTTGTAAATCGCGAGATATTTTTCTCTAATTTCGCATTGTCTAAAAACCGCCACGCTCGTCTCCCTCCTGACCTTGACCAGTAAACATTTTGCCATAAAAAAACCACTTTAAATCATTTGCTAACATTTTGGTTAGTGGTCAACAAAGACCATATCCTATGGTACATTTAAACCCCACCCTGTGGACTTTAAAAACCATAGGGTATGGTCTGATTTGACCACACAGAAAAAGATATAGTGGGACAATACGTTAAGACAATGACGCAAGGTGAACGGTAAAACGTTCAATATATAAAATGCCCTCTAGCCTCAGATGACCACAGGATGCATGTTTTATGGAAAACAAAAATAACCTGTCGAGCGAAGTAAAGAACCACGTAAGCAAGTGGGGGAAGACAAACATTTCTGCAGGATGGACGATTATCCCAAATGCCTTACTGGAAAATCAGTCCAGGTTGGGTCTTAGCTGTATTGATACGATGGTTCTCATAAACCTCATAATGCATTGGTGGGAAAAAGATAACCCCCCAAGACCTTCGAAAAAGAGACTGGCGAACATGCTGGGCGTTTCACTAAAAACCGTTCAAAGAAGTTTTATTCATTTGGAACAGTGTGGTGCCATCAAGCGGATACCTCGATACAAAGAAGGGAAAGACAATGCCAGAACAACAAACCATTACGATCTGAACGGACTGGTAGACCTGCTGGAAGGTTTTTCGAAAGAGCTTATCGAAGAAAGAGAGGCGAATCGAAAAAGTGAAGTTAATAGACCTAAGAAGCGCGGTAATCCGAAAAGTTAATAGGCTGACAAACACACTCTCCTGTAGAGAGTCCAATTTACCATAACATCTCTTGCGTGCACCGCCGCAGAGGCCCTCAGCGCGTTTCTGCCGCGTGCGGGCCGTTTCCGGCACCTTTCCCTGTCCATATCGTGAAAAAACGCGCCTGATGATTTCTGCGCGCCTGCATGGCTATGCACGGAAGTGAATGGCGGCCGGTTTCGGACGAATGCTGGCACTAAAGGCGAATTTTGAACAAAAAAAACGGACATCGAGGGTCAGGATGTCCGACAAAATTTGCACAAACAGTCAGCCGGTACCGATCAGAGAGCCGGCAAATAAGTATGACAGTAAAAAGTGGTTATCAACTGCCCCCGCGCTGCTGATTGCGCAGTTTTAGGGCTTTGGCCAGTGCAGGCAGGCCCGGCCGGAATCAGGGGATCTGGTAACGGTGAACGGGTGCACAGTTGACTGTGCGGCCGTGAGGCGTTGGCCAAGCCGCCAGGCGCGGCAGCTTCCGGTGGGTACAAACGCCAGCACTTTGCGAATCCTGCCCTAGATCTCAACAGCAGAGAAATTTCGTACGCACGAAACTCAGCGTATCGGGCGGCGCCTGATGAAACATTCTGGAGTGTCGGCGGTACTCCAAAAACACATCTTGTCCCGCTGATGTTGTCACTGGCGCAAAGCGGCGGTAATGACAAGACATTTCCTGTCCGCGTCAGTTACTGTTCGCCCGCTTCTGGTAATGAGCCCGTATCTCAGTGCGGCCTTCATCGAAGGTGATGTCACCGGAAAGAATCCTTGTCTTTACCGATTCATAAAGCGGGGTTCCTGATGGATCCATCCCTTCAAGCCTGAGAGAGGCCTCCGCTTTACGGAACCCTGTCAGGCGCAGTTGCAGTGTCCGATCATCAGTCATGGTTTTTCCTTTGAGCAGTCATGCGAATAAGGCAGGCGTAAAGTTAGCTAACTTTACATGTCCTGCCCGGATGTTGCCGTTGTATAGCTGTGCAGGGAAAAGTGGAAAACGACAGGAAACTGTTGCAGCCGGGTGTGTAATCAGGGAGGAAACGTGTGTACCGAGCGACACGATCCCTGTTCAGCATTACAGACATTACGCTTCCTCGGTCATTCGCTCACTTCGTTCGGTCATGACACTGCGGCGAGCGTTACCTGCTCAGGCAGAAGGCCATAAGGAGGTTCTGGGGATTGCCGGTTTTCCATAGGCTTCGCCCTCCTGACAAGCTTCACAGAAATCAGGTGATTTCCGGCGCTCAAATCAGAAGTGGCGAAACCTGACAGGACTTAAAGATCCCCACCGTTTCCGATGGGTCGCTCCCTCGTGCGCTCTCCTGTTCCCACCCTGAGGTTTACCCGTTGCAGTCCGCCGTAAGGTGGCGTTTTCTCATTCCTACCCGTGCAACTGGGTTCCTTGTAGGTGGTTCGCTCCAAGCTGGGCTGTATGCACGAACTCCCCGTTCAGCCCGACTACCACGTCTTTATCAGGTAACTGTACTCTTGAATCCAACCCTGAAAGACACGACAAAGCGCCACTGGCGGTAGCCATTGGTAGCAGTGAGTGCGAGAGGTGTATCGAGAGTTCTTGAAGTTAAAGCCTGACTACAGCTACACTGGAAGGACAGATTTGGTGACACGTCTCGCACAAGACTGTTA
>NZ_JBJQLJ010000068.1:0-3278 GCF_046486385.1 Escherichia sp. WS33
TTGATTTCAGTATCGCACTATCTACAATTAAATTACCTTCTGAGTTAAGGTTTAGATATTTTGAAGCACCAGTTGAACCATCGTATGTAAACCTTATTGTTAATTGACCTGGCTCATTTGATAAAGTTTCAACATACATATCAGCACCAAGACGCACAGTGCTGTCAGCTGCTAACAGTCTTGTATGGAGAATTCCACTAGATGTGTATGTATTGGTCGAATCACTATATCTATCAAGAAATAGACTGTTAAGTTGAGGGCTGTTGTTCCTACCTAAGCCAAGATTCGTTCTGACACCATCAACAGTTGCCGCACCAGTACCACCATGAGAAACATCAAGCGGTATCCATTTTTTTTGTGTGTCGCTGTAACACCCCCACGTTGATCCGGTTAAACCCAGGCGCATAGATTTATCATGGTTATATATCCATGTTTCGCTAGTCCAATCATCAACCCTTTCAGTTGATACATTTTTCACCCAGTCTGACCATGTGTCAGAACCACCATTGTATGTACGGCTATATGAGATTCTTGGGTTATTGTATACATAATAAATCTGAATACATGAGTACCCAACATTAGCCCCGTCCTTTAAAACCATCAGTGCACCCGCAAGCTGTATCGGGTAATTTAGTTCTGGCTTTGCGTTGGCAGACATTGGTTGGTAATAAAAACCGGCTGTAGTACCTTTTATATCGTTTAAGTTCGTATTCGCATCAAGGCCAGTTTTTGCTTCAAACATGACTTCAAGTTTAGAGCGCGCTGTACTTGCATCATTCGCCCCTGTGCCACCTTGTGCAACTGCGAGCGGTTGCCATCTACCAGCTTTAGGGTTAAACGCGCCCCACTGACCGTCAGCATCAACCTGTAAGTAACAGCCGTCAGCCTGAACGTCAGTAGATAAAATGACAGTTCTTGTGTTGCTTGAACGCTGAAATCGGATAACCTCATCTTTTCTTGCGTGGCGCGTCCATTGTGGGCCTATTGTCGGATTCCAGCGATAGGTATAAAGAGAGCGAGTAGCCCATCCCTGAAATACACCTGTATACGCTGGTGTTCCATCTACCTGACTAATAAAACCAGTAAGGCTACTTTCGCCTGATGCAATAGGAGGGAAACCTGTTGCATTAGACATGATGCGCATAAAGCCAATATAACCTGATGGATTTCCTGAGATGTCAGAGCAATCACGCGGTGATGATCCCAAACCGATGTTAGTACCAACAATACCCTGGGCCTGGTTGCGATAATTAAGTGCGTCCGCCGCAGATTTCGCCGCGTTTGTTTCACTGGATTTAGCATTAGTTTCGCTGGCTTTAGCGTTGGTTTCGCTGCTCTTTGCTGCTGCCTCGCTATTTTTTGCGTTGGTTTCTGATTTTTTGGCGGCTGTCGCGGAGTTTGCCGATGCAGTTTGTGAGGCCGCTGCCGCCTGTGCGCTGTTATCCGCATTCGTCTCAGACGTTTTTGCGGCCTTCGCGGAATTTCCTGCCGCCGTTGCCGAGGAAGCTGCACTAATGGCACTTGATGATGCGTTCGTTTCTGATGATTTCGCTGCCTCTTTTGAGACCGCCGCATCCCGGGCTGAGGTGGCAGCTTCTGACGCTTTCGTGGTCGCGGTGGATGCAGAAGTGGCTGCAGATTTTTGTGACGCTGCCGCATTCGTTTCTGACGTTTTCGCCGCACCGGCACTGGTAGCCGCCGCGCTTTTTGAGGACTCTGCAGCGGCAGCACTTTTTGATGCTTCAGTAGCCTTTGTTGATGCCGTTCCTGCGCTGGAAGACGCTGACTGAGCCGACGTCGCGGCCTGCCCGGCTGATGTGCTGGCTGCACGTGCTGAGCCTGCAGCATCAGTCGCATGGGTTGCCGCCTCACGGGCTGATGTGCTGGCATCACTGGCTGACTTCTTCGCGGCTGCCGTGTTCTGTGCCACCGCGGACGCGTTACGCGCCACCTCTTCCACCATCAGTTCAAAACGGCGCAGTGCCTCCGGACGGGCATCATCCTCCGTCATGGCACCGAGAAAATCATTCAGCGTACCGGGTTGAGAATCTTCATACACGGTGATGGTCCCGGCATGTGACGGCGGGAATCCCTCCACCAACAGAATAACGCTGTACTGACCGTACTCAACGTCCATACTGTAACGCCCGGCTTCATCCGGATTTTCTGAGGCCAGCGTGTTCACCACCACCGTGGTGCTGTTACGTTTTGCTTTCAGCTGGATTGTGCAGTTCTGTACCGGTTTTCCTGTGCCATCTTTCAGTACACCTGAAATCTTTACTGCCATATTCACCCCACAAAAAAGCCCGCCTGAAACGGCGGGCTGTCATAACACTGTGTTACCTGGCTAATCAGAACTTATAACCGACACCCACGATGAAACCGTCAGTGCGCCAGTCGCCACTGCCGGAGCCTTCATAAGCAATATCAATGGCCACGGATTCGGTCGGGTTAAACTGCACGCCAGCTCCCCACGCCAGAGACGTGTTGCTGTGGCGACCGTCATCACTTCCGGTCAGCACATCGTGCGTTTTCCCCTTGTTGTCAGTTACGCGGAGATAATCCCCGGAGAAAGTCGACACGCGGCTGTAAGACACACCCGCCATCGCATACGCGCTGAACCATTCATTCACGCGTACAGACGGCCCCGCCATCACGCTGAACCAGCGGTTACGCACGGAATCTTCATGCCAGCGGGTATCGCTGTAACGGGTAAGCTGGCGATTCTTGTCTCCTGCATAGCTGAATGACGTCACCATTCCCAGAGTGTCCGTAAACTCATAACGGTATTTCACGTTAATCCCGTTCAGATCATCGCTGCCGGGAACGTTCGTCGAGGCATGAAGATACCCCGCGCTCAGCGTGGACTGATGTTCAGACGCCCATGCAGGCGCACCGGATACGGCCAGACAAATGGCTGCGGACAAAATGGCGGCATAAAGTTTACGCATAATTACCTCTCGCTTTTCTGCAATAAAAAAGGCGTCATTTCTGACGCCCGTTATGGGTTATAAAATTCAGCTGATACTGATACCTGCTGTGGATTTCTTCATCACCACAACCAGCAGATCGCTGATACTGGTTGTTGGTGTCCAGTTATTCGCTCCTGATGAAGATACGGTGAATGTCAGTGTCAGCGTCCCCTGTCCGACAGGCATATCTATAACTGAGGAAAATACGCCCTGAGCATCCGTCGTGGACTGATTAAAAATCTCCTGACCATTGCGGGTCACTCTTAACCGGCAGGTTGAATACCAGTATGACTGTTGGTTATTACT
>NZ_JBJQLJ010000069.1:0-3143 GCF_046486385.1 Escherichia sp. WS33
AAGAAACATCTTCGGGTTGTGAGGTTAAGCGACTAAGCGTACACGGTGGATGCCCTGGCAGTCAGAGGCGATGAAGGACGTGCTAATCTGCGATAAGCGTCGGTAAGGTGATATGAACCGTTATAACCGGCGATTTCCGAATGGGGAAACCCAGTGTGATTCGTCACACTATCATTAACTGAATCCATAGGTTAATGAGGCGAACCGGGGGAACTGAAACATCTAAGTACCCCGAGGAAAAGAAATCAACCGAGATTCCCCCAGTAGCGGCGAGCGAACGGGGAGCAGCCCAGAGCCTGAATCAGTGTGTGTGTTAGTGGAAGCGTCTGGAAAGGCGTGCGATACAGGGTGACAGCCCCGTACACAAAAATGCACATGCTGTGAGCTCGATGAGTAGGGCGGGACACGTGGTATCCTGTCTGAATATGGGGGGACCATCCTCCAAGGCTAAATACTCCTGACTGACCGATAGTGAACCAGTACCGTGAGGGAAAGGCGAAAAGAACCCCGGCGAGGGGAGTGAAAAAGAACCTGAAACCGTGTACGTACAAGCAGTGGGAGCACGCTTAGGCGTGTGACTGCGTACCTTTTGTATAATGGGTCAGCGACTTATATTCTGTAGCAAGGTTAACCGAATAGGGGAGCCGAAGGGAAACCGAGTCTTAACTGGGCGTTAAGTTGCAGGGTATAGACCCGAAACCCGGTGATCTAGCCATGGGCAGGTTGAAGGTTGGGTAACACTAACTGGAGGACCGAACCGACTAATGTTGAAAAATTAGCGGATGACTTGTGGCTGGGGGTGAAAGGCCAATCAAACCGGGAGATAGCTGGTTCTCCCCGAAAGCTATTTAGGTAGCGCCTCGTGAATTCATCTCCGGGGGTAGAGCACTGTTTCGGCAAGGGGGTCATCCCGACTTACCAACCCGATGCAAACTGCGAATACCGGAGAATGTTATCACGGGAGACACACGGCGGGTGCTAACGTCCGTCGTGAAGAGGGAAACAACCCAGACCGCCAGCTAAGGTCCCAAAGTCATGGTTAAGTGGGAAACGATGTGGGAAGGCCCAGACAGCCAGGATGTTGGCTTAGAAGCAGCCATCATTTAAAGAAAGCGTAATAGCTCACTGGTCGAGTCGGCCTGCGCGGAAGATGTAACGGGGCTAAACCATGCACCGAAGCTGCGGCAGCGACGCTTATGCGTTGTTGGGTAGGGGAGCGTTCTGTAAGCCTGTGAAGGTGTACTGTGAGGTATGCTGGAGGTATCAGAAGTGCGAATGCTGACATAAGTAACGATAAAGCGGGTGAAAAGCCCGCTCGCCGGAAGACCAAGGGTTCCTGTCCAACGTTAATCGGGGCAGGGTGAGTCGACCCCTAAGGCGAGGCCGAAAGGCGTAGTCGATGGGAAACAGGTTAATATTCCTGTACTTGGTGTTACTGCGAAGGGGGGACGGAGAAGGCTATGTTGGCCGGGCGACGGTTGTCCCGGTTTAAGCGTGTAGGCTGGTTTTCCAGGCAAATCCGGAAAATCAAGGCTGAGGCGTGATGACGAGGCACTACGGTGCTGAAGCAACAAATGCCCTGCTTCCAGGAAAAGCCTCTAAGCATCAGGTAACATCAAATCGTACCCCAAACCGACACAGGTGGTCAGGTAGAGAATACCAAGGCGCTTGAGAGAACTCGGGTGAAGGAACTAGGCAAAATGGTGCCGTAACTTCGGGAGAAGGCACGCTGATATGTAGGTGAAGTCCCTCGCGGATGGAGCTGAAATCAGTCGAAGATACCAGCTGGCTGCAACTGTTTATTAAAAACACAGCACTGTGCAAACACGAAAGTGGACGTATACGGTGTGACGCCTGCCCGGTGCCGGAAGGTTAATTGATGGGGTTAGCGCAAGCGAAGCTCTTGATCGAAGCCCCGGTAAACGGCGGCCGTAACTATAACGGTCCTAAGGTAGCGAAATTCCTTGTCGGGTAAGTTCCGACCTGCACGAATGGCGTAATGATGGCCAGGCTGTCTCCACCCGAGACTCAGTGAAATTGAACTCGCTGTGAAGATGCAGTGTACCCGCGGCAAGACGGAAAGACCCCGTGAACCTTTACTATAGCTTGACACTGAACATTGAGCCTTGATGTGTAGGATAGGTGGGAGGCTTTGAAGTGTGGACGCCAGTCTGCATGGAGCCGACCTTGAAATACCACCCTTTAATGTTTGATGTTCTAACGTTGACCCGTAATCCGGGTTGCGGACAGTGTCTGGTGGGTAGTTTGACTGGGGCGGTCTCCTCCTAAAGAGTAACGGAGGAGCACGAAGGTTGGCTAATCCTGGTCGGACATCAGGAGGTTAGTGCAATGGCATAAGCCAGCTTGACTGCGAGCGTGACGGCGCGAGCAGGTGCGAAAGCAGGTCATAGTGATCCGGTGGTTCTGAATGGAAGGGCCATCGCTCAACGGATAAAAGGTACTCCGGGGATAACAGGCTGATACCGCCCAAGAGTTCATATCGACGGCGGTGTTTGGCACCTCGATGTCGGCTCATCACATCCTGGGGCTGAAGTAGGTCCCAAGGGTATGGCTGTTCGCCATTTAAAGTGGTACGCGAGCTGGGTTTAGAACGTCGTGAGACAGTTCGGTCCCTATCTGCCGTGGGCGCTGGAGAACTGAGGGGGGCTGCTCCTAGTACGAGAGGACCGGAGTGGACGCATCACTGGTGTTCGGGTTGTCATGCCAATGGCACTGCCCGGTAGCTAAATGCGGAAGAGATAAGTGCTGAAAGCATCTAAGCACGAAACTTGCCCCGAGATGAGTTCTCCCTGACTCCTTGAGAGTCCTGAAGGAACGTTGAAGACGACGACGTTGATAGGCCGGGTGTGTAAGCGCAGCGATGCGTTGAGCTAACCGGTACTAATGAACCGTGAGGCTTAACCTTACAACGCCGAAGGTGTTTTGGCGGATGAGAGAAGATTTTCAGCCTGATACAGATTAAATCAGAACGCAGAAGCGGTCTGATAAAACAGAATTTGCCTGGCGGCCGTAGCGCGGTGGTCCCACCTGACCCCATGCCGAACTCAGAAGTGAAACGCCGTAGCGCCGATGGTAGTGTGGGGTCTCCCCATGCGAGAGTAGGGAACTGCCAGGCATCAAAT
>NZ_JBJQLJ010000070.1:0-3026 GCF_046486385.1 Escherichia sp. WS33
GGTATGACGCTGCCGGGCGCATCACCGTGCTGACCAACGAGAACGGCAGCCAGTCCACGTTCCGGTATGACCCGGTGGACAGGCTGACTGAACAGCGCGGTTTTGACGGCCGGACGCAACGTTACCACTATGACCTGACCGGAAAACTCACGCAGAGTGAAGACGAGGGGCTTATCACCCTCTGGCACTACGATGCGTCGGACCGCATCACGCACCGGACGGTGAACGGCGACCCGGCAGAGCAGTGGCAGTATGATGAGCACGGGTGGTTAACCACCCTCAGCCATACCTGTGAAGGCCACCGCGTGTCGGTCCACTACGGCTATGACGATAAAGGCCGCCTGACGGGTGAACGGCAGACGGTGGAGAACCCGGAGACAGGGGAGATGCTGTGGGAGCATGAGACGGGGCATGCGTACAGCGAACAGGGGCTGGCGACCCGTCAGGAGCCGGACGGTCTGCCGCCGGTGGAGTGGCTGACGTATGGCAGCGGTTATCTTGCGGGGATGAAGCTGGGCGGAACGCCGCTGGTCGAGTACACGCGGGACCGGCTGCACCGCGAGACGGCCCGTAGCTTCGGCGGGGCGGGCAGTACAGCGGGGTACGAACAGGCCACGGCGTACACCCTCACAGGGCAGCTACAGAGCAGGCACCTGAACCTTCCGCAGCTTGACTGTGACTATACGTGGAACGATAACGGACAACTGGTGCGCATCAGCGGCCCGCAGGAGTGCCGGGAGTACCGTTACAGCGGCACGGGAAGGCTGACGGGCGTCCACACTACGGCAGCGAACCTGGATATCGATATCCCGTATGCGACGGACCCGGCAGGAAACCGGCTGCCGGACCCGGAACTGCACCCGGACAGCACCCTCACGGCGTGGCCGGATAACCGCATCGCGGAAGATGCGCACTATGTCTACCGCTACGATGAATACGGCAGGCTGGCGGAGAAGACGGACCGCATCCCGGAAGGGGTGATACGGATGCACGACGAGCGGACCCACCACTACCACTACGACAGCCAGCACCGTCTGGTGTTCTACACGCGGATACAGCACGGTGAGCCGCAGGTGGAGAGCCGCTACCTCTATGACCCGCTGGGCCGCCGGACGGGAAAACGGGTGTGGCGGCGGGAGCGTGACCTGACGGGGTGGATGTCGCTGTCGCGTAAACCGGAGGAGACCTGGTACGGGTGGGACGGTGACAGGCTGACCACTGTACAGACCCAACAGACAAGAATCCAGACGGTATACCAGCCGGGAAGCTTCACGCCGCTCCTGAGAATCGAAACAGAGAATGGTGAACAGGCGAAGGCGCGGCACCGTAGCCTGGCGGAGGTGTTGCAGGAGGACACGGGTGTGACGCTACCGGCGGAGCTGGCGGTGATGCTGGGGAGGCTGGAGCGGGAACTGCGGCAGGGCAGCGTGAGTGAAGAAAGCCAGCAGTGGCTTGCGCAGTGCGGGCTGACGGCGGAACAGATGGCCGCGCAACTGGAGGCGGAATACATCCCGGAGAGGAAACTTCATCTTTACCACTGTGACCACCGTGGGCTGCCGCTGGCGCTTATCAGCCCGGAAGGGGAAACGGCGTGGCAGGGGGAGTATGACGAGTGGGGAAACCTGCTGGGCGAGGAAAGCGCGCAGCACCTTCAGCAGTCACTCCGTCTGCCGGGACAGCAGTATGATGAGGAGTCGGGGCTGTACTACAACCGCAACCGGTACTATGATCCGTTGCAGGGGAGATATATCACCCAGGACCCGATAGGGCTGAGAGGTGAATGGAATCTGTATAAATATCCATTAAACCCTGTTCGGTTTATAGATTCTTTGGGTTTAAAATTCCATGTTAACGGTGATCCAAGTGATTTTAATCAGGCTGTTGAGTATTTAAAACAAGATTCACAAATGAAAGAAGCTATAGATTTTTTATCAAGCTCTGAAGAAACTATAAATATAGAGTATATTGAAGGAACCAATGTTAGATTTAATTCGAATAATATGGCGATATATTGGAATAGTAGAGCATCTTTATTTTGTTCAACTGAATTAAACTCGAAATCACAATCGCCTGCATTAGGTTTGGGACATGAGTTTGCTCATGCGCAGTATTACCTTCTTGATAAGGAAAATTTCATGGCTCTTTTAAGCCGAACAGATAAGAAATATGAGAATAAAGAAGAGGCAAGGGTTATTACAATAATTGAATCGCGTGCGGCGAAAACTTTAGGTGAGTGTACCAGAGGAGCTCATAGTGGACTGCCTTTTTATCGGGTGGATGGACCGTTGCAGACGATGAAAATAACGGGTACGCCAGAATAGTGAGGTTTTTTATGATGAAATATTTGATGGTTTTATTGTCTCTATTTTCTGGTTCGGTACTGGGGATGGGGCGAGTGAATGAATTGTGTGGAATAGATAGCGTGAAAACGATAGAGATAATTAATCTTCCATCGTATGTTACCACGTTAGTTCCGCTTAGCAAGGAAGGTCTTAATGAAATATACAGATATAAAGTGGTGGTGAATGAAATTAGCGATCTTTATGCTGGTAAGATAATTGATTTATTGCAAATGAAGTATTTCAGAAAAGAAAAATATAACAATATAAGATGGGGGGTTAGTATCATTTCGAAAGGTAATAATAAATGTGAAATTTATTTTGATGCTTTTGGTGAATGTGGAAGTGTGAATGGCATTAACGTGTGTTTTGAAAAAAATGAAATGATAGGTTGGATTAAAAAAGAAATCCCTTTGCTGTCGCAAAAAATAGGTGGGCTTTAAATGGTAGGGCAATATTCAAAGACAGTATAGGTAACTATTTGTATGGCCATGTAAGGTAAAAGAAAAGGAATAAACCATGAGCGGAAAACCGGCGGCGCGGCAGGGCGACATGACCCGCAGGGAAAGATCATCAGAAGTTCACTTTTTGTACTAAATAATTCGCATTTTATGTTTAAAAATTGAGATATTCCTCATTACCTGAAGCTGTTTTTTATTGCTTATACATGATCAAATACTCCTTACA
>NZ_JBJQLJ010000071.1:0-2765 GCF_046486385.1 Escherichia sp. WS33
GGCTTGCACGCCCTGCGGCACGTACAGCTTGGTTTCGCCGAGGTCGCGGATGCGCGGCGCGAAGCGGAAGCCTAGCAGGTGCATCAGGGCAAAGACGTGATCGGTGAAGCCGGCCGTGTCGGTGTAGTGCTCCTCGATCCGCAGGTCGGACTCGTGGTACAGCAGGCCGTCGAGCACATAGGTGGAATCGCGGACGCCGACATTCACCACGCGGGTGCTGAACGGCGCGTACTGGTCGGAGATATGGGTATAGAACAGCCGTCCCGGCTCGCTACCGTACTTCGGGTTGACGTGCCCGGTGCTCTCGCCCCGGCCACCCGCGCGGAAGCGCTGGCCATCGGAGGATGAGGTCGTGCCGTCGCCCCAGTGGGCGGCAAAGGCGTGGCGATACTGGTGGTTGACCAGCTCGGCCAAGGCCGCCGAATAGGTTTCGTCGCGGATGTGCCAGGCTTGCAGCCAGGACAGCTTGGCGTAGGTCAGGCCGGGGCTCGACTCGGCCATCTTGGTCAGCCCGAGGTTGATCGCATCACCGAGGATTGCGGACAGCAGCAACGTCCTGTCTTTGGCCTCGGCCCCGTCCTTCAAGTGGGTGAAGTGGCGGCTGAAGCCCGTCCAGTCGTCCACGTCCATCAGCAGTTCGGTGATCTTGATGCGCGGCAGTAACTGGCTGGTTTGGTCGATCAGCGCCTGCGCCCGATCCGGCACCGCCGCATCCAGCGGGGTGATTTTCAGCCCTGACTCGGTGAGGATGGCATCGGGCAGCTCGTTGTCCTTGGCCAGGCGGGTGACGGTGGCCAACTGCTCGTCCAGCAGCTGCAAACGCTCTTCCAGGTACTGGTCGCTGTTCGGGTTGATCGCCAGGGGCAGGGCCTGCTCGCGCTTGAGTGCGGCGAACTTCTCGGCCGGCAGCAGGTAGTCGTCGAAGTCGCGGAACTGCCGCGAGCCCTTGACCCAGATGTCGCCGGAGCGCAGGGCGTTCTTCAGCTCGGACAGGGCGCAGATTTCGTAGAATTTCCGGTCGAGGCCTTCCGGGGTGATCACCAGCGGCTTCCAGCGCGGCTTGATGAAGGCCGTGGGTGCATCGGCCGGCACCTTGCGCAGGTTGTCGGCGTTCATCTCACGCAGGGTCTGCACGGCTGCCAGCACGCCTTGCGCGGCCGGCCCGTGCTGTTCCCCAACTTTTCGCTCGGCGAAGAGTATGAACATGCGCCGCCGGCGACGAATCGCCAAATCTCACCGTATCTCCCGAGCGGACGATTTCGCACCGGTCTGCCCGTCGAAGGGCTTGCGATCGAACGGGGCGACCTTTTCTATGCATGTCCGCGAGCCAGCGTCTTTTATGGCACGGCGCTCGACGCCGACCTTCGGACGCGCGGCGTAAGCACGCTTGTCATGGCCGGGATAAGCACCACCGGCGTTGTTCTTTCAAGCGTCGCCTGGGCTAGTGATGCGGACTACGACGTGCGTTTGGTCCAGGACTGCTGCTACGACCCGGATCGGGATGCCCACGAAGCTCTGTTGCGTTCCGGGTTCGGCGGACGTGTACAGGTCGTGTAATTTTCGGGCCTCGCATGATCGCGGCCATAGCCGCAGGTGGATTGGTGCGAGGCAGGGCCAGTCCAAGTCAGGGTGCGGTCATCGCGGCGCCTGCAACTCTCAAAAACCCATCGCCGTAGCGGAGGTCTTGTAATCGCATGTCATTACGCACGCCCGATTTATTGTTCACAGCGATAGCACCTGCCATTTGGGGCAGCACCTACATTGTCACCACCCAATACCTGCCGAACTTCTCACCGATGACGGTCGCGATGCTGCGGGCGTTGCCGGCGGGTTTATTGCTCGTGATGATCGTCCGACAGATTCCAACGGGAATCTGGTGGATGCGCATCTTCATCCTCGGCGCACTTAATATTTCGCTATTCTGGAGCTTGTTGTTTATTTCGGTCTACCGCCTGCCGGGCGGGGTCGCGGCGACGGTAGGCGCTGTGCAGCCGCTGATGGTCGTGTTCATCTCTGCCGCTCTGCTAGGTAGCCCGATACGATTGATGGCGGTCCTGGGGGCTATTTGCGGAACTGCGGGCGTGGCGCTGTTGGTGTTGACACCAAACGCAGCGCTAGATCCTGTCGGCGTCGCAGCGGGCCTGGCGGGGGCGGTTTCCATGGCGTTCGGAACCGTGCTGACCCGCAAGTGGCAACCTCCCGTGCCTCTGCTCACCTTTACCGCCTGGCAACTGGCGGCCGGAGGACTTCTGCTCGTTCCAGTAGCTTTAGTGTTTGATCCGCCAATCCCGATGCCTACAGGAACCAATGTTCTCGGCCTGGCGTGGCTCGGCCTGATCGGAGCGGGTTTAACCTACTTCCTTTGGTTCCGGGGGATCTCGCGACTCGAACCTACAGTTGTTTCCTTACTGGGCTTTCTCAGCCCGGGGACCGCCGTGTTGCTAGGATGGTTGTTCTTGGATCAGACGCTGAGTGCGCTTCAAATCATCGGCGTCCTGCTCGTGATCGGGAGTATCTGGCTGGGCCAACGTTCCAACCGCACTCCTAGGGCGCGTATAGCTTGCCGGAAGTCGCCTTGACCCGCATGGCATAGGCCTATCGTTTCCACGATCAGCGATCGGCTCGTTGCCCTGCGCCGCTCCAAAGCCCGCGACGCAGCGCCGGCAGGCAGAGCAAGTAGAGGGCAGCGCCTGCAATCCATGCCCACCCGTTCCACGTTGTTATAGAAGCCGCATAGATCGCCGTGAAGAGGAGGGGTCCGACGA
>NZ_JBJQLJ010000072.1:0-2750 GCF_046486385.1 Escherichia sp. WS33
CTTTCGACCAGCGGCTCTGCATATTGTGTCCGCGTGTAGTGCACCAGCCGGTGCTGACTGTCGTAATGGTACCGGTGGGTGCGCTCATCATCCGTACGGATACCCCCTTCCGGGATGAGGTCGGTTTTCTCCGTCAGCCTGCCGTAACGGTCATACCGGTAAAGATAGTGCGCGTCACGGGCGATACGGTTATCCGGCCACATGCTGAGGGTGCTGTCCGGGTGCAGCTCCGGGTCGGGCAGGCGGTTACCTGCCGGGTCTGTGGCATACGGGATGCGGATATCAAGGTTCGCTGCGGTGGTGTGAACGCCGGTCAGCCTGCCGGTGGTGCTGTAGCTGTAACTCCGGGTCTGGCGCGGGCTGCTGATGCGGATGAGTTCGCCGTTGTCGTTCCAGGTGTAATCGCGGTCAGACAGCAGGCTGTTCAGGTGCTGGCTCTGTAACTGCCCGGCAGGGGTATAAGCGGTGGTGAGTTCATAACGGCCGAAGCTGCGCAGCGTTTCCCGGTGCAGGCGGTCGCGGGTGTACTCCACCAGCGGTGTGTCGCCGAGTTTCATGCCTGCCAGGTAACCGCTGCCGTAGGTCAGCCATTCCACGGCGGGCAGGCTGTCCGGTATACAGCGGTTCGCCAGCCCCTGCGCGTTGTACGCATGTCTGGTCTCATGCTGCCAGAGCAGTGCTTCCGTCTGCGGGTGATGCACCGTCTGACGCTCACCGGTCAGCCGGCCTTTCTCATCATACCCGTAATGCACCGTCACCCGGTGCCCTTTGCTGATATGGCTGATGTCTGTCAGCCAGCCGCGTTCGTCATACTGCCACTGCTCTGCGGTTTCGCCATTCACGGTGCGGTGCGTGAGGCGGTCTGCTTCGTCATAGTGCCAGTGGGTGACCAGCCCCTCATCCTCGCTGCGGATAAGTTTGCCGGTCAGGTCGTGGTGATAACGCTGTGTGCGGCCGTCAAAGCCGGTTTCCTGTATCAGCCGGTCGAGTACATCGTAACGGAAGGTGGTGTGGCTGCCGTTTTCACTGGTCAGGCGGATGACCCGTCCGGCAGCATCGTATTCCATACTGCGCGTCAGACCGCCCTGCGTGGTACAGATGGCTTTTCCCCACGCATCGTACTGTGTCCCGTTTCTGCTGCCGTCCGGGGCAATGACGGCGGTCAGGTCACCGGCGGCGTTGTATTCATACCGCGTTTCATGGCCCTGCGTGTCTTTCACCGCAGTTAACTGTCCACGGCTGTCGTATGCGTGGTACTGGCTCAGGCCTTCCTCGCGGTGCACCGCCGTCACCTGACCAAAACGGTCATGGTCATAGCGGGTTACATAACCGGAACAGTCAGTGAAGGTCAGCAACTGACCGTAACGGCTCCACGTCATGGTTTTCCGGCTGCCGGTGGCATCTTCCGTTGCGCAGGGTAAGTCACTGTGTGGATTATCATAACGGTAGCGGGTGATATCGCCGTCAGGGGCGGTTTCCTGAATCAGACGGCCGGATTCATCATATTCCCGGCGCAATTCCAGCCCGTCAGGCCCGGTGGCTGACGTTAACTGGTTGTGGTGGTTATAGTAAAACGCCGATGCCCTGCCATCCGGCGTGGTTATGCGCGTGATGAGGCCCGTCACCACATCCGGGCTGTACTCTGTTGTCCGGCCTGCGGCATCCGTCTGTGCCCTGAGCCTGCCCACGGCGTCAAACTGACTCTGCGTGACGCTGCCGTCCGCGTGTTCCTTTTTCACCACCCGCTTCAGCCCGGCTTCGCCCTGCGTGTGCAGCACTTCACGGCGGTCCAGGCTGTCGGTGATGGTGATGCGGTCTTTCTCATACTGATACGTGTAGCTTAAGCCTGCCGGGTTTAGCTGTTCTGTCACCCGCCCGTCGCTGTCGTAACGGTAACGGATTTCCGGTCGGCCCGTGTGACGGTGCGCCACCATCCGGCCCCGGTATTTATCATCGTAAGTAAAGCTGCGCACCTGTGTATTGCTGCGGTCATACACTGCCGCCAGTTCGCCGCGCGGCGTCCAGCCATAGCGCACCAGCGGCGCGGCAGGTAAATTCTCCGGGTATTCCGGGTCGTGCGTCAGCCACACGGCAGACAGACGGATGCCGTTGTCCCGGCCATATTCGGTGTAACCCGGCAGGGTATCAGGAAAAGCGGACGGTTCCGTCCCGCCGGAAATGGCCTGCTGCCGGGCTTCTTCTGCCCGCTGCGCCTGCGTGGTCAGTACCAGCCGGAAGTGACGCCCGGCACCATCCGTCACGCCGGTGATTTCGCCGCTGAATTCACCGGCGGCTTCGTGGTGGAACGTCTGTGTGCGCCCGAAGCGGTCCACCAGCCCGGTCAGTACCCGGTACGGCGGCAGCGGCGCAGGCAGCACCTCATCCGCTTCCGGCACCCGCTCACACCAGCCGAGTACCCACCACGGCCCCTGCGGACTGTTTGTCGCCAGATAACGATGCGGACTCAGGCGAAGCTCTTCCGGCAGCGCCTGCCAGAGTGCGGCCAGCCGGTGACCTTCATCCAGTTTCGCCACGCCGCCGCGCACCAGCCACAGTGACTCGCTGCGGCTGTAACCGTCCTCACCGGGAAACAGGTGCTCAAAATACAGGCTTCTGCCGCCGTTATCACTGAGTATCAGTGTGTTATCGCGCAGCTGTAAGCGGATATCCGCAGGCATTTTCCAGCCGGGGCCGAGGCTCCCCACCGGCGCGGGCGTTTTTGTCCGGTAACTGCTGTAGGTGCGGGAGAG
>NZ_JBJQLJ010000073.1:0-2599 GCF_046486385.1 Escherichia sp. WS33
TAATCCGGTAGCGGCGTAAAAATCGCGGAAGGGATGAAAAAAACAGCGCCTGACGGCGCTGTGTCTGGCATGCCTGCAATCCGGGAAACCGGACCAGGAAAAAACTTGCAGGCCATAACAGTATCTATCAATCTGCATTCTCACCGAACTTACTCGAACGCCCGCGTCTGGAAAGCCATCTACAAAAACTCCTGACCGATGCCGTGAAAATGCGTGGGCTGATTGCGCCCGCCAGCAAAGAAACCCGTATTCCAAAATCGATATATGAAGGTATCCAGACCATTAATCGCAATCTGGTTTGTATGCTGGAGTTGCAAATCAATGCATACTGGGCCACGCGCCCCAGCCATTTCGTGTTATTGAACGCGCAAAAACTTCGTGATACCCAGCATATGATGCAGCAAATACTGCTGAGCCTTGTTCATGCGCTGTACGAAGGTAATCCGCAGCCGGTTTTTGCCAATACGGAAAAATTGAACGATGCTGTGGAAGAGCTGCGTCAGTTGCTGAATAACCACCATGACCTGAAGGTTGTGGAAACACCAATCTATGGTTATGTGTGGCTGAACATGGAAACGGCACATCAGCTTGAGTTGCTATCGAATCTGATTTGCCGGGCCTTGCGCAAATAATTCCTGAACTTCAGAATCATCTTGCTGCTGCTTCGATTCAGCAAGGATAAAGGGTATGATAGTGAAAAGGGATAAAAGCATTGTCATCTGCGGCAGCTATGAGTAATGTTGGCCCTAACGAATAGCGGTTGCTTAAACGAATCCGACTCTCACATTATCAGGGGTATAAAAATGGAAACTACCAAGCCTTCATTCCAGGACGTACTGGAATTTGTTCGTCTGTTCCGTCGTAAGAACAAACTGCAACGTGAAATTCAGGACGTTGAGAAAAAGATCCGTGACAACCAGAAGCGCGTCCTGTTGCTGGACAACCTGAGCGATTACATCAAGCCAGGGATGAGCGTTGAAGCAATCCAGGGCATCATCGCCAGCATGAAAGGTGACTATGAAGATCGCGTTGACGATTACATCATCAAAAATGCCGAGCTCTCCAAAGAACGCCGCGATATCTCCAAAAAGCTGAAAGCTATGGGCGAAATGAAAAACGGCGAAGCGAAGTAATTCCCGTTTTATTCAATGAGGGTTGCCCGGCAACCCTCATTGCTCATTGATTCTTATCTGTGTATCACCGTCATCATTCTCATCTGAGAACCAATCGAAATTAACAACAGCCTTCTTCTGTATGCAGCAAGGCAAAAAGTTCTGTAACTCCATTGTTATTAACTGCACTGGTTACTAACACGTTGTGCGCTCCAGCTTCCCGTAACCAACTTTTCACCAAAGATATTTGTTCCATGCTGGCTAAATCTGCTTTGGTTACTACTCCAATGACCGGGTGATTCATGGCCCGGTAGGGCGTTTTTACCTCTAATTCCTGCTTCAGCGCTGAGATTCCTGCTTGTTGCCGGAAAAGCAGGCACCTGCCGTCTGAACGGTATCGATCCGGAAGCGTATCTGCGCCATATTCTGAGCATACTGCCGGAATGGCCCTCCAACCGTGTTGACGAACTCCTGCCATGGAACGTAGTTCTCACCAATAAATAAGCGTCAATACGGTGCTCCGTTGACGCTTACTTTAATCCGTTTTCTGAGCTTAGATTTTTCTGTTCCTACCCAGACCGTGGATTTGGAATTCATTTTTTGTCAGGTCAATGCTAATCGTTAAAACGGCCATAACGCACCTCCACTGGAAGGTTTATCAGTAATATCCTACCGTTGCTTCATGGTCGGGGCGTCCATTCCATTATTATCGGTTTTCCTTTCTGTTTATAAATGAAAACGCCAGCTGTATTCAGGCTGGCGTCAGGGGAAATGAAGCCTGTTGAGTGAGATTCACCGGTTCTGGTGCAGAAGCTGCAGATGGCGCAGGGTAAGGACATCTTCTCTTGCCTGCTTAATACAGGACAACAGTGCTGTTTCTGTGGCTAATGGCACTATACCCTGCATCACTGCATTGTCTTACAGCAACTGGTGAGGGCTGGCATAAGTTGCCGGTGTTTCGGTAGAGTCACGGTCATCCACCACGCGGAGTGAATAACCTTTTTCAGCGGCCTTATTAATCAGTTCAGTGATATTAACACCATCAATGTCAACGACAATGTGCCCCATATCCAGCGCCTGTACGTTAACGCTGTCGGCTTCCAGTGTCATCATTTCGCCTCCGGATACTTACCCAGGGTAATGTTATTTACCGTTCTGTAATTGTCGCGGGTCATCAGGCCGGTCGCCCTGCGAGCCCGGAGGATATCGATGCTGTTTATTAACTGAGAGCGGGTACAGGCGCTGAATCCCGGCTGGTCGGTAGCACCAGCGCGTATTTTTCCACGAGAAAGTTCACCGCATCACACAGTGAAATGCCTGCCTCAATATGCTGCTCAATCACACGTTCATCGGCAAAAGGTAGACTGGCCCCCTGAATCTCCAGACAACCAATATCACTTAAATAAGTGATAGTCTTAATACTAGTTTTTAGACTAGTCATTGGAGAGCAGATGATTGATGTCTTAGGACCGGAGAAACGCAGACGG
>NZ_JBJQLJ010000074.1:0-2510 GCF_046486385.1 Escherichia sp. WS33
GGTGGTTTCTCAGGAGATCAGCACGGCAGACGAAGGGGATGGTGGTCAGGTTGTGGTGATTGGCCGCTGATGCAAAATGTTTTATGTGAAACCGCCTGCGGGCGGTTTTGTCGTTTATGGAGCGTGACGAATGGGTAAAGGCAGCAGTAAGGGGCATACCCCGCGCGAAGCGAAGGACAACCTGAAATCCACGCAGTTACTGAGTGTGATCGATGCCATCAGCGAAGGGCCGATAGAAGGTCCGGTGGATGGATTAAAAAGCGTGCTGCTGAACAGTACGCCGGTGCTGGACAGTGAGGGGAATACCAATATCTCCGGCGTCACGGTGGTGTTCCGGGCCGGTGAGCAGGAGCAGACACCGCCGGAGGGATTTGAATCCTCCGGATCCGAGACGGTGCTGGGTACGGAAGTGAAATACGACACGCCGATCACCCGGACCATCACGTCTGCAAACATCGACCGTCTGCGCTTTACCTTCGGCGTGCAGGCACTGGTGGAAACCACCTCAAAGGGGGACAGGAATCCATCGGAAGTCCGCCTGCTGGTTCAGATACAACGTAACGGTGGCTGGGTGACGGAAAAAGACATCACCATTAAGGGTAAAACCACTTCACAGTATCTGGCCTCGGTGGTGGTGGATAACCTGCCGCCGCGCCCGTTCAGTATCCGGATGCGCAGGATGACGCCGGACAGCACCACAGACCAGCTGCAGAACAAAACGCTCTGGTCGTCATACACCGAAATTATCGATGTGAAACAGTGCTACCCGAACACGGCACTGGTCGGCGTGCAGGTGGACTCGGAGCAGTTCGGCAGCCAGCAGGTGAGCCGTAATTATCATCTGCGCGGGCGTATTCTGCAGGTGCCGTCGAATTATAACCCGCAGACGCGGCAATACAGCGGTATCTGGGACGGAACGTTCAGGCCAGCGTACAGCAACAACATGGCCTGGTGTCTGTGGGATATGCTGACCCATCCGCGCTACGGCATGGGGAAACGTCTTGGTGCGGCGGATGTGGATAAATGGGCGCTGTATGTCATCGGCCAGTACTGCGACCAGTCAGTGCCGGACGGCTTTGGCGGCACGGAGCCGCGCATCACCTGTAATGCGTACCTGACCACACAGCGCAAGGCGTGGGATGTGCTCAGTGATTTCTGCTCGGCGATGCGCTGTATGCCGGTATGGAACGGGCAGACGCTGACGTTCGTGCAGGACCGACCATCAGATAAGGTGTGGACCTATAACCGCAGTAATGTGGTGATGCCGGATGATGGCGCGCCGTTCCGCTACAGCTTCAGCGCCCTGAAGGACCGCCATAATGCCGTTGAGGTGAACTGGATTGACCCGGATAACGGCTGGGAGACGGCGACAGAGCTTGTTGAAGATACGCAGGCCATTGCCCGTTACGGTCGTAACGTCACGAAGATGGATGCCTTTGGCTGTACCAGCCGGGGGCAGGCACACCGCGCCGGGCTGTGGCTGATTAAAACGGAACTGCTGGAAACGCAGACCGTGGATTTCAGCGTGGGTGCCGAAGGGCTTCGCCATGTGCCGGGGGATGTTATTGAAATCTGTGATGATGACTATGCCGGTATCAGCACCGGTGGTCGCGTGCTGGCGGTGAACAGCCAGACCCGGACGCTGACGCTCGACCGTGAAATCACGCTGCCATCCTCCGGCACCACGCTGATAAGCCTGGTTGACGGAAATGGCAATCCGGTCAGCGTGGAGGTTCAGTCCGTCACCGACGGCGTGAAGGTAAAAGTGAGCCGTGTTCCTGACGGCGTTGCCGGATACAGCGTGTGGGGGCTGAAGCTGCCGACGCTGCGCCAGCGCCTGTTCCGCTGCGTGAGTATCCGTGAGAACGACGACGGCACGTATGCCATCACCGCCGTGCAGCATGTGCCGGAAAAAGAGGCCATCGTGGATAACGGGGCGCACTTTGACAGCGACCAGAGCGGCACGGTGAATGGTGTCACGCCGCCAGCGGTGCAGCACCTGACTGCCGAAGTCACCGCAGACAGCGGGGAATATCAGGTGCTGGCGCGCTGGGACACGCCGAAGGTGGTGAAGGGGGTGAGCTTCCTGCTTCGCCTGACCGTGGCAGCGGATGACGGCAGTGAGCGGCTGGTCAGCACGGCCCGGACGACGGAAACCACATACCGCTTCACGCAGCTGGCGCCAGGGAACTACAGGCTGACAGTCCGGGCGGTAAATGCGTGGGGACAGCAGGGCGATCCGGCATCGGTATCGTTCCGGATTGCCGCACCGGCAGCGCCGTCGCGGATTGAGCTGACACCGGGCTATTTTCAGATAACCGCCACGCCACATCTTGCGGTTTATGACCCGACGGTACAGTTTGAGTTCTGGTTCTCGGAAAAACGGATTGCGGATATCAGGCAGGTTGAAACCACAGCCCGCTATCTTGGTACGGCGCTGTACTGGATAGCCGCCAGTATCAATATCAAACCGGGCCATGATTATTACTTTTATATCCGCAGTGTGAACA